>BLZN01000111.1 GCA_014132315.1 Rickettsiales bacterium
GATTTCTGCTGATTTAAGACATGGCCAAGCAGACGGATGAGTATTTGATATGTATCTCGCCGCGCGAAGAGCTCATCCCCCTGCCGCGACGGAATAGATAGCATAGATGACATCCCCGAGACTTTGCCGCAGTCTCAAATAAGATCTGCCCACACATCGGCTCGCTCGTTACACGAGTCTACCGAGCTCCAAGACGGGGGCGCCACAATGAGTAAAAAATAACCTTGACTTTATTAATATATGTTATTTAATTAATAAATAACAACTTAAATTAGGACACTATGCCAAACAATATGAAGAGATCACATGAATTCACTCCATTTCCAGAGAATCCGCCAAAACGACCATGTATCAAATCCCCACAACCACCCTCGGAGAATGATCCAACGAAAGCACTACCAAGTACCGGATCCCAATCTTTAACATTTACATCCATCCGATCGGCGATAGATGCACCAACTCCATCTATCGAATATCTGATCAAACGTTGGCACGAACTAAAACAAAAGTATAATCAAGATAAGTATAATCAAGATATAGATGTATATGAAGCACCGCGATCCCGACCTTCAACATCTTTTCATGATAGCCTTGCCGAGGCAAGTAGTTTACCAGATTTTCTTCTGGTTGATGAGGGAGTCGAACTTTTTTAAGAAAGTCAAGTAAGAGGACAACTATTATTCTGGCGAGGTTGTTAAAATCGCCTCCTCAACATTTCTTTCGCCCTGCTTTAACTTAAGACTATAAATTGGGCTCAAGGCTTATCTTTGGAGATCTTAAATCTTACTCTTTATCTTAGTCGGGCCATCTCGAGATTTTTTTTTAAAAAATCGAGAGTTGTGCCCGGCCGAAGGCCTTGACAACTCCACAACCCTATGATATCCTACAATCGGACATACTATAAATACACAATGTCCTAATAGTAGTTTCTAAAGACGCAGAAGAGCTACTGTTTATGCGCATTAAGCCTCAGATTAAAAAACCTTAATCTTTTATACTCCGAGATTCACATATCCTCAAAGTTTTTATGGGCTTTATATTGCAATGATAGGTTGATTTTGTCGGATAATATTAGTAGATATTTTGTAATGCTCCTTGCTACTAAACACAGACTATCTATTCTACATAAATTTACATCTATAAATATTTGATAATATGGCTTGATAGCTATTATCTGCCCTGTGTCAAGTAATTTCAGTATGTTTATAATAAACGTTGAGAGAATTGACAGAGAGACGAGAGCAAAGCACAGAATTTACAGATTCTCCATGATTTGTATCTCTGCCGGCAGCAGCCACACAATAGCACAATTGATTTTGTAGTTGACAAATCTGTGTGCGATCAATTTTTTATAGCAAGATAGCTGAGTTCTTGCCTTTTGCTCATTTTGCATATTATGCGCTGCAAATTTATAATCCATGATTAGTATTTCTTTAGGCAATAGGCATATCCGATCTATTTTGCCTGAGATTTTTTTACCATCTATATATCCTTTGACCGGTAACTCAGTGATGCTTTTAGCGGATAGGAATTTTGAGATCTGCGGATTTTTAATTGCCCCAATAACGCTTTTTGTCAGGATTCCATATAGTTTTTTGTCTAGATCAGGAAAATAGTTCTTAAGGTATTCGTGGATAGCATTTATGCTCGGCAGCTTGTTTTGCTGTGGTAGATATTCAAGCAGCTTATGTGCTGCTTTGCCCAGCAGCACGGCGCCGTGATCAATCTCAGTATCCTGCTCCTGCTGAGAAGGTCGCAGGATTTTTTCTGCTTCCATGCTGAAGTTTATCGGTAGTTTGAAGGACTCTGGCAGGGCTTCTTGCTTGCTTGTTCTGGCGATGGAAGGTTGAGGTTCCGGCTGTCTCAGCTGCGGACTGGCTGAATAATATATTTTAGCTGGCTGACCAGACATAGGCATCAGGATTCTTTCTTCACAGGCAAATGTTTCTTTGATGGTATTTTCCAAGATCCTATACCAGCAATTTTTGCTTGTTCTGCCCTGCCATCCTGTGATGAAAAGTTCGTCCTCCGCCCTAGTGAGTGCCACATATAATAGCCGTAAGTATTCACTGAATTGTGCTTGCCGGTTGCTTTGTTTGAGGGCATTGCAGTATTTGCTCTGATATTTTTCAGTCCATATAGGCAGATTATCGCGGTCGAATATTATGTTGTTTTTGTTTTTTGGTATGTCTGTAGTGTCTGCTAAAAATACGATCGGTGCCTGCAAGCCCTTGGCGCTGTGCACTGTCATGATTCTTACCTGGTGGCGATTCTGGCTCGGATCACATTTTATTGTATAATTTGAGCTCTTGAGCCATTGCAAAAAGAGCTCCAGGCAAGGTATATTTTTTTCTTCGAATTGCCAGGCTGCCTCAATTAGTCCGTCAAGATAGTCGCTGCTTTCCTTGCCTAGCCTTGATAATATTTTCTTGCGGTTGTGGATTATAATATCCGTATAAAATTCAACCGGAGTTGTGGTTGCTGATTTGGCAATCAAATCTTGCAGGGCTTGATATATTGCATTGAATCTGTTGAGTTTTTCGTTAGATTTAGCACGTTCTTCAATCCTCTCCCACAAGGTCTTCTCAGCTCGGCCGTGAGCCAGCAAAAAGAGCTCCTCTTCCTCTAGCTCAAATAGCGGAGATTTTAACGCTATAGCCAGACTCAAATCATCTTGCGGATTTAGCACAAACTCAGTTAGCTTTATCAGGTCCATCACTGCAATGCTGTCGGTGATTTTTATCCTGTTGCTGCCCGTGTTCTCGATTTGAGCCTGCTTGAGTGCCTTGGCGAGGTACTGGACGAATT
The DNA here is from genome assembly GCA_014132315.1 of Rickettsiales bacterium. Lineage (GTDB taxonomy): Bacteria > Pseudomonadota > Alphaproteobacteria > Rickettsiales > BLZN01 > BLZN01. The sequence continues at coordinate 2,809 of BLZN01000111.1, forward strand.
TATTGCGGTGGGCCACCAATATCAGAATATCCCCTGCCTCCACAGGGCGATTTTTTGCAGGCAGCATCCTCTGCTTTTTAAGCCAATCACTGATAGTATTTGCAATTGCTTCAGCCAGCAGTTTCATTGGCTTTTCTTCTGGGGTGCATTCCTGGTTCAGATTCCAGATATCATCCTCTTGCTCTTGTCTTTTTTCTGCTAGAGGCCAGAGCTCAACCCTGCCGGCGTCTTGCATCCTCTCTGATAGATGTTTTATCGGCTTTTCTTCTAGCGTTATTGCATTTAGCAGTTCCTTTTGGTTGAACACGGCGTCAACGATAGCCAATATTGGCTTGGTTGAACGGAAATTGCGTTCCAGTCTGATTTCTTGCATTGTTTGCGTCTGTTTTACCCAATATTGATGCATGCTGAGGAATACAGCCGGATCTGCGTCCTGAAAACTATATATGGATTGCTTGATGTCACCAACTACAAAGAGGCTGCGCTCTGTTTGGCGTGCGCCCTGGCCAGCGAAAAACTCCGCACATAGCGCTTGTATGATTTGCCATTGTTTGTGGCTGGTGTCTTGCGCCTCATCGAGCAATATGTGGTCAATACGATAGTTGAGCTGGTTCAGCACCCAGTCTTTGTGTTCTGATTTGGTGAGTAATTTGCAGCTTTCATCTATGATATCATCAAAATCCAGATAGGATTTCCTTCGTTTTAGCTTTATATATATTTGTCTTACCTTATAAAGCACCTTGATTAAACTGGTAGTTTGTTTTGCAATTTCAGCCGTTTCTTTCTTATTGATCAGCTCCACCAATCTGTGCTGCTCCTGCTGGATTAGGTGCTGCGGGATCTCTGGCAATTTTGGATATTTTCTAATTTTTTGCTCTTTGGTTAAGAAGAGGCTTTTGTATTGCGCAAAACTTATTTGCCCTGATCTATCCAGGATTTTTCTTTGTTGCTGCGCTTTCAACAAGCTAATAATCTCATCCGCAGGATGGGGCTCCGGGGTGTTTTCTTTTGCATCAAGACGTTCGTATAAAGATAATATTGCCTCCCGTGAATTCTCGAATTCTAATTCTCGAATTTGATATGCCAATTTGCTGATAGTGCCACGAAAATCAGGTAGGTTGGCCGCTAAGATGGCAATATCCTGATCTTCGATCTCAGCATCACAGAGCAGTGCCGTGATTGCATTTTGCATCAATATCTCGCTCTCTGCCTCGTCTATTACTGAAAAATTAGGCTTTATTTGTGATTCGATAGGAAAATGAGCAATGAGCTCTAGGCAGAACTCGTGGATAGTAGTGATATGTGGCGTTTGCTGCAAAATTGTGCTGAGCAAGCCACGTGCTATCTTGATTATATTTTCTGATGTATCCAGAATACCTGGAATATTTAATGAGGCTGTTAGATCTGATAGGTCTTGCGTGAGAGCTCCGCTCGGCATCCTGGCCCAGCTGCTTATTCTATCCCTGATGCGTGTTTGCATTTCCATTGCTGCGGCCTTAGTGAAAGTGAGGCACAGTATGTTTTTTGGGTTTGTACCGGCTAGCATCAGAGACAGTGCCCTATCTGTGAGCAGCCTGGTTTTTCCTGTGCCGGCTGAGGCATTGACCCAAATTAGCTTAGATTGCATATTATAATTTTTGTTTCCTGCTTTAAAATATGCACAGTATATGCATATTTTGTGCTACTTGGAATTTGTAAAAAATATGCAATATAATGGTAATATTCTGCTTGGCAGTTTAAGCTTATTTGTTGTTTGGTCTATATGGGCTATGCTGATCTGGCAATATATGTTTTTGTTGAGTTATGTGCATCAGCTAGATTTAATGTGGATCTGATTTGATCTAAGCTGCTTGCCGTGTCAGTAAAGATTAGCTAAACTGAGATTTTTCATTAAGAACCCAAGTAAGTTTTACATAGAGATGTATAAGATTTTTTTATTTGTTGCGTTGTTCGTAAATTGCTCTTTGGCGGCGCATAGGGATGAATCTTCAAGGCTGCTCAGCGATGTATTCGATAGAATTCATTCATATTATGTTAATGAGGTTACCCAGGAGCAGTTACTGGAATCTGCCATAGACGGCATGCTCACTGATCTTGATCCACATTCTGGCTATCTGAATGCCGATGCCTTGAATGAGATGTATAACTATGCTCGCGGTGAATTTGGTGGTATTGGTATTGAGGTGACAATGGAGCACGGACTGATTAGAGTGATTGCGCCTATAGACGATACGCCCGCATTTCATGCCGGGATCAAAGCAGGGGATTATATAAGTCACATAGAGGGTCAGCCAGTGAACGGGATGAATTTTTTTGATTCAGTTGGAAAGATGCGCGGTGAAGCCGGTACTGAGTTAAATATCTCGGTTCTGAGGGTTGGGGAGGCTGAGCCTTTGGCCTTTAAAGTCATCAGGGATATAATTAAAGTACGTAGCGTGAGGCATAGGATGGAGACTGACGGGATTGCCTATATCCGCTTGTCTGCCTTTAATGAAAAAACAACAGATGAGCTGCGTGATGCCGTGTTGGCGCTACGCTCAGGGAGCGAAGTTAAAGGAATCTTGCTAGATTTGCGCAATAATCCAGGCGGTTTATTGGACCAGGCTGTTGAGGTAGTGCGTCTGTTTTTAAAGCAAGGTGAGATCGTCACGACCAAAGGCAGAACCAAAAACAGCATCAAGCGCTACGACGCAAACGGTCAGGACATAACCAGCGGCACCCCTATGGCAGTTTTGATCAATGGTGGCTCTGCTTCTGCTTCTGAGATTGTGGCTGGAGCTCTGCAGGATAACCATAGAGCAATTATTCTGGGCACTCGCTCTTTTGGTAAAGGATCTGTACAGACAGTTATGCCGCTCTCTGATAACAAGGGCGCGATCCGCCTGACCACTGCACTTTATTACACTGCTTCGGGACGCTCTATCCAAGCTGAGGGTATTATTCCGGATATTGAGCTGTGCAATGTTGTGGTGGATCAGATAGAATGCAACCAGTCATATGGAGAGGCGTCTTTGCCGAATCACATTGAGTTGCAGCCTGTCCCTGAATTAGCAGATAAAAACTCCCAGGATGCGCAGGATACGCGTGATAACCCGCAGATTTCTCGGGATTATCAGCTATCAATGGCAGCGAGGATATTGCAAGGGATTATCCTATATGGCGATAAAGTTTTGCAGTAAATTTAGTATTTTGGCTTAGTATTTATAAGTTAGCGTCAGGACTGTATTGTCTAGGCTCACTGCGAATCTTTCTAGTGCGCTCATGCCAAGCAGTGATATTCCTATGTCACCTTGGCTAATTCCTGCTCTGACGTTTGTCAAGATGAACGGGCCGATCTGCATTTTGGGGATGATCACTGGAGCGACATATATTTCTCCATTTGCAGTAGAGTATATTTTAGAGAAATTTAATTTTTCAATATCAATGCCTATTTTTTTAGCATCTTTGATTGACATTGCCACGTCGCTTGCACCGGTATCAGCCAAAAATATTATGCTCCTGTTATTAATTTTACTCTTGATATAAAAATGACCATCTTTAGCCCTATAAAAACTAATGGCGTTGCTGTCTGATATATACCCCTGTGTGGGCACTAAGTTCGCCGCAACTCTATTATTCAATAGCTCTTCTTTGAAGCTATATCCTATGGTGGTGGTGGCAAATATTATCAGCCATACAATTATTGTGCGTAACATGGCGCCGTTTTGCTATGTTCTTTAACAAAGTTTAGCACATAGCTTATAAGAAATGCTTAAACACTTAATTTTATTTCTTAAGATTATTTTTATACAAAATTTTTACTTTATATTTTTATTACCAGTGAATTGTAAGCCTGAAAGCAATTTTTTTAAAGAAAAACCGCTGCTTTTTGCGATTGGCATTGCGAAGTGTTCTGGGCACTTATCATAATTCTCAATGATTTTGATGTCCTGCGCTGCGCTGTCTGCATCGAAGCTAATAGCCAGTGTTTTGCTATATATATATTTTGGATATAGAAATGATATATGTTTGGCATGGGTATATATATAATACCAGATGTCTTGTTCGGGATTGTAGCTCTGGCTCGTAGGTTTGCCGAGTTTTTCAAGCACTGCTGTTTTTGTGTCTCCATGGTTGATGTTGTGGTGGTCTATATTAGTATGGCCGTTGTAGCTATCTATCTGCAGGCTCCACCCTCCTATTAGCGCTAGCGCCGCCAAAGCTTGAATAAATTTTTTACACACAGTCAAAAGTTAATATTATACGCTGGATTATTGTATATTATTATGCTAGGTTAATTCCATATTATTTTATTTCAAAGTATTCATGGCAGTTCCCAAGAAGAAAATTTCTAGAAGTCGTACCAGGCAAAGACGCTCTCATCTTGCGCTACGCAGAGCCAATATTATTCAAGATAAGCATACCGGTGAATTTGCCTTATCTCACCACGTTACTCCTGAAGAGAAATATTATAAAGGACGCAATGTGATAAAAGAAGATACTGGTACAGACAACCAAGAGAGCTCTGAAAATTGATTTAAGTCTATGGGAAATACGGTAATTGCCCTTGATGCTATGGGGGGTGACAATGCACCAGACATTGTCGTTCATGGAGCTGCTAAGATACTGCGCAAGAGAAATGATGTTAAGTTCTTGTTATATGGCGATGAGCAAAGGCTAGCTGCTCTGATTGATAAGCATGGCATTACCCAAAGGAATAGATTGGATATTGTGCATACAAGTTTGGTGATCGGGTCCGATGCCAAACCTTCTTTAGCATTTAGAAAACATAAGGGCTCTAGTATGCATTTGGCTATCTCTGCTATTGCTGAAGGGAAGGCAGCAGGGATGGTCTCTGCCGGCAATACAGGTGCTCTGATGGTGATTTCCAGATTTGCTCTGGGGGTTTTGCCTGGGGTGAAGAGGCCTGCTATTATTACCTATATTCCCACTATGCATGGCGCAAGCGTTATGTTGGATTTGGGAGCTAATGTTGATTGCGATAGTCAGGAGCTGATGCAGTTTGCAATCATGGGCAGTGCTTTTGCTAGCCTGTCTAAAGACAATCCGAGTGTTGCTTTGCTGAACATAGGATCTGAAGACACAAAAGGTAACAGAGTGGTTAAAGATGCTAACAGTTTACTGCAGTCTTGCAACATTAATTTTCAGGGTTATATTGAGGCCAATGAAATCATGAAAGGAAAAATTGACGTCATAGTTTGTGATGGTTTTGTGGGCAATATTGCGTTGAAGATGGCCGAGGGAACTCTGCAGTTCTTCGGACGAATGTCGAAGCGTCATTTTTCTCGCTCCTGGTTATCTAAATTAGGCGCCCTAGTCGCAGGCAATGGCTTGAAGCAGTTTGCGAAAATGATGGATATACGCACGTATGATGGAGCGATGCTGCTTGGGCTAAATGGCGTTGTAGTAAAAAGCCATGGATCTGGAGATGGAGTTGCTTTTGCTAGCTCAATAGAGGTAGCCCTAGATGCAATATCTAATGGTGTTAGCGATAAAATAGTGAGCAAAATATCAAATGTCTAATAATTTTAATCTGCCATATAAAATTAGTTCTGGCCTGTGGAAGATTTTGCATGTATCGTGCTAAAATCATAGGTGTTGGCTCATGTCTTCCTAGCAAGGAATTAACCAATTTTGATTTGGCTAAGAGGCTCGATACCAGCGACGCATGGATCCGTTCCCACACGGGAATTCGCACCAGATATATTGCCGGGGAGGGAGAGACGCTAAACAGTCTGGCCACCAGCGCTGCTGCAGAGGCTATCAAAAATGCTGGGGTAGAGGCAGATGATATAGGGCTGATCATAGTCGCCACCACAACCCCGGAGCGCATATTTCCCAGCTGCGCTGTTGCTGTGCAGGATAATTTGCAGTGCAGGTCTGCCTTTGCTTTTGATCTACAGGCAGTTTGTGCCGGATTTGTATACGCTTTAGCGAGCGCAAATAGCTATATTATTTCCGGCCAAGTCAAAGCTGCTTTGGTGATCGGTGCTGATATTATGTCTGAGATTGTTGACTGGGATGATAGATCAACCTGTGTTTTGTTTGGTGACGGAGCAGGAGCGGTGGTGCTGACAGCTGCTAAAGATGCAGGAATAATCTCTACTCATTTGTATTCCGATGGTAGCCTGCAGAATATTTTATATACATTATCTGGAGATAAGCTGCGGATGAATGGTCAGGCGGTCTTCAGACATGCTGTTGAGAAGATGTCTGCTTCTATGCTGGCTGCCCTGGAAAGCAATTCTTTATCAATTGATGATGTAGATTGGCTCATTCCGCATCAGGCCAATATTCGAATTATTAATGCGATTGCACAAAGGCTTTCCATATCCAGTGAAAAAGTGGTAATTACAGTAGACAAGCATGCCAATACTTCTGCTGCTTCGATTCCGCTGGCGATGGATCATGCCCGTGGCAGTTTCTCTTCGGGTGATCTGATCGCCCTGACTGCCCTGGGTGGCGGGATTGCTTGGGGATCCATTTTGTTGAGATGGTAAAGATGGTAGATATTTATGTTAAAAGATCAGGATAGGATATTCCAGAATTTGCACGGTAATTCCTCTAGCGCCCTAGAATTTGCCAAGAAAAGGGGAGATTGGGCTGACACAGCTGAGATTTTGGCCAAGGAGCCTGAATTTATCGTTGAGCAGATAAAGCTCTCTGGGCTCAAGGGCAGGGGAGGAGCCGGGTTTCCAACTGGACTAAAATGGAGCTTTATGCCCAAGGAGCCTGCCAAGGAACTAACTAAATATTTAATTGTTAACGCTGATGAATCTGAGCCCGGAACTTGCAAAGATCGAGATATCATGCAACATGAGTCCCATAAGATAATTGAGGGTGCTCTGATTGCGGGTTATGCAATACGTGCCTCGGTTGCTTATATATATATAAGAGGTGAGTTTTATGCAGAGAGATTGAGGCTCCAGGAAGCGCTGGCAGAGGCTTATCGAGATGGCCTGGTGGGCAAGAATGCCTGTGGCAGCGGCTTTGATTTTGATATCCATATCCACGTAGGCGCTGGGGCTTATATATGCGGCGAGGAAACTGCCATGCTGGAATCCATTGAGGGAAAGACGGGCAAGCCGCGCTTGAAGCCACCATTTCCTGCGCAATTTGGCCTATATGGATGTCCCACAACGATTAATAATGTAGAGACTATAGCTGCTGTGCCGACGATCCTAAAAAGAGGCGCGGGCTGGTTCGCTTCTCTTGGCACTGACGGCAGCAAGGGAACCAAAATATTTTGCATTTCCGGGCATGTGAACAAACCTTGTAATGTTGAGGAGGAGCTGGGGATTCCCCTGAAAACACTGATCGAGGAACATGCAGAGGGGGTGATCGGAGGATGGAGAGACCTGCTTGCAGTGATCCCTGGGGGTTCTTCTGTTCCTTTGATACCCAAATCTATTTGTGACGAAATTACTATGGATTATGAATCTTTGCAGTCTGCCAAGACCGCTCTGGGCACGGGTGCTGTGATTGTGATGAACAAATCCACTGACATTATTGCGGCCATTGAAAGGATATCGCATTTTTACAAGCATGAGTCTTGCGGTCAATGCACCCCTTGTCGTGAGGGTGTTGGCTGGATGTGGAGAGTGATGCAGAGGTTAGTTTCTGGCGATGCCAAGCCAGAAGAAATTGATGAGTTGCTGGACATATCTTCGCGGATTGAGGGTCATACTATTTGTGCCTTTGGTGATGCTGCTGCCTGGCCGATTCAGGGTCTGATTAGGCATTTTCGTCATGTTATCGAAGCGCGAATTTCGCATATCTCTGCTTAGTTTTTCTAGATACAACTATAAGTTTTATTTTGCTGATTTTAGTATAGTTTAAGTTGTTAAAAAAGTCTTAATATAATATTAGTAGTTAATTAATTAAACTTTAGTTATATAACCCAGGAGTCAGCCTTGGTTGTATCATTGCTTAGGCTATCTATTGCTTAGGTAAGAAGATCGGTAAGTATTGTTATGTATAGGAGGTAATATGACCGATACTTTAGCTAATACTAATATAGATAATACAATTCAGCGTATGTACATAGAAAACCAGAACCTGGAGAGCATTTTAAATAATGCCAATATAGACTTAAATATCCTATTGCCGTCAAAGAATGATTCTGTATATAAAGCACCAGAAGGTGCCATTCCCGGATACCATTATCTCGAGATTGTTTTCTTTGACTTGCTTGCTATAGGATATAGCCCAACAGAAGGTTTGCAAGTTACTATTATTTCATAAAAAAATTTTTTCAGATTTTTAATTTCTTACTCGATGGCTCAGAAGGATTATCTAATTTTGAGATTGAGCTGGTTATTTTAAAGGAGGTTGTAAGAGTAATAAATTATGTTTATAGTATTGCTCATATATTAAGAATATAAAAAGATATGTTGAGTTATTTTGCTGTAGCCCATATCAGCCTTGCTGCTCTTGTCACATTGCGCCTCTTGGCATCAAGAGGCTGGATATTCAGTGCTGTGGGCTGGGTCACGGCAATTTGGTTTGTGCCATTTTTTGGGTCGATTTCTTATGTTTTTTTAAATGCGTCTCCTGGATTTTTTGTCGATAGGAAAATAAAGCACGCACGTGGAGTAGCCTGTCTGGCTAGCCAGACAGGTAGCGCTCTCCCCGAGAGATGGCAAGGCGCTATGCAGCTTGGCTACAATCTCGGCTTGGGCTCATTTTCTGGTGGCTATCAGGCTGAGATTTTTGAAGACGCAGACTGCATTTCTGATATGCTACGCGCTATTGATGGTGCTGAATCAGAGATCCTGCTCTGCACTTATATTTTTTCTGGCAAAATCGCTGAAGATTTTATTGATGCGCTGGAAAGGGCAAAGAAACGCGGCGCTTCAGTCTATTTATTAATAGATACTGTTGGCTCTCGAGCTTGGCCTGCTTCGCAGATAGAAAGACATCTTGAAAGATCTGGGGTCAATTATGCTAAGTTTTCAATAAACTCAAAATTGTTTTCTGTGGTGCCTTCTCTAAACGTTCGTAGTCATACAAAAATACTTTGCGTAGATGGCAAAATAGCTTTCGTGGGCTCTATGAACATAAGAGATGAGGTTATTGAGGATAGTTGTGCCGCAAAAGATTACGTGCGTAATATGAACGTGAAAATTACTGGAAAAGTTGCCCAAGATATTGGTGCTTTTTTTTGCCATCTTTGGCATGCTACAGCTAAAGAGGCTATTGACCGGCATCAGTATCTTGAGGATCCAAATAAAAATGATACCAGTGAGCAGCGTTTTTGTCGCGCAACTTTTAGAGGCGCGTATCGTTATTATAATGGTATTTTATATGCCGTTATATTTGCTTTACATCAAGCAAAAAAAAGAGTGGTAATCTGGACACCTTATTTTTTCCCTCCCAGGCCAGTCCGTGATGCTTTGCTGGTTACAGCGATGCGCGGGGTGAAAGTTGAGCTTCTCATTCCAGCTAAGACGAATCATTATTATGTTAACGTTTCTATGTCGGCTGATTTTGAGAAATATCTTGCACGCGGCATCGAGATCTTTTTGTCCCCAGAGCCTTTTGATCATAGCAAGGTCATGATCATAGATGATGATTGGTGTATGATAGGGTCTGCTAATTTTGACAATCGCAGTTTTTATGTTAATTTTGAATTCAATCTAGAGTTTATCGATAAAGACTTTGTCAACAGAATGAATAAACTGCTTCTTGGGCGCAAAAAAGCAGCCAAAAAGTTAGATCAGGGTTTTAGATTGCCAATTTTAAGGCAGATATACGCCAATTTTATCAAATTGTTATCACCGCAACTTTAGTGGTTCGCCGCGTTGCTTCGATATAGCTCATTTGGGTATATTTCCGGCAGTTTTCTGCCGTGCTTATTTGCTTAAAGAATTTACTTCTCGTGTCTGCAGCTTGAGTAGGTTATCTTTTTAAGAATTAATATTTATGACTTGCCAATTTTATTTCACTAAGGACGCTGCCCAATCTCCCAGGTTTGTTGCATGATAATGCTTTCTTAAAGTTTAATAAAGAGCATTCCGTATATGCCTTAAATTTTAAAAATTTATTTAATTATTTTATATTAGATTTATTTATCATATAAACTTGCATTGCTAATATAAATCTGCTATAGTTTAATTTATATACCTATCAAACTGCGTTTTTGTAAATGTTAAGCCTAAGTTTAAAAAATTGGCATAAACAAATAAATCAAAAACGCCCTCATTGCATCTGCAGACCCCATTTTCCAGGACTCCAAACCATCTTGGGTGTATAGCCCCTGCAATAACCAATTAATATTTTAGTACTAACAACACTTCTATTTATTGCAGGGGCAACGTCTTCCAGCTGATTAAATCAGCATCTAATTTATCATCATCAAATCGGAGGAATGTTATGCGTTTTAATGTGGTGTCTCAAAAAGGTGAAAGTATCGAGCTTGATTCTCTAGTCAATTTTGATGTAGCTTACCAAGCACTCTGGTGGCTCAAAGCTATTGAATTGCAACACGCTGATCTTGCTTATGCTCTTAATAATAATCTAGATATGAAACTTATCCGGGAGAAGGATCTGTATTACGTAAAGAAAACACAATTTGTTTCATTTATTAAAGATGTACTCCGCATGCCATACACTCTTGGAGGGTATTACAGCGAAGATTGGCGAGAGTTGGTTTTTGAGAGGGCAGAGTGCTACCTCAGAGAGATCCCGGAGCTTGAAAGTAAATTTTATGAGTTCTTAATATGCCTAGATCCAAGTCTTCCAAGGAAATTGGTTAAGCCTGGAGGCGATGAAACCCCTAGCAACTTAAGCAGCATTAGCTATAAAAGAGGCACTTCAAGTGATTCAATTGATTCAGGATTTGGGGATGATGAAAATTTGCCCCCTGGTTCGCTGGATGAATCCCTTTTTGAAGCCGGTATAGGCAGCAAGTCTGGTACAGATATCTCGACAGCCTTGAGTGGGCTTTCTGTCGGATAGTCAATTGATCCGGACATTGGGCTAGGGCTCATTAGATTTTTCTTTTATGAGCCCTGCTGTTGTGTCTGTAGGTCCATGGCATTGTAATTATTTTGTTTGAGGGGTTATATTTTGCTGCCAGAGAAGCATTGATGCGAGCGAATTCTGGATAAAGAAATATTTCTTATAGCTTGTGTTATCTATCATAAGCTTAGATATATTTGTAGGCTATAGATTGGGCGTAATTAAACTTACGATAGAATATTGCTAGCGAGCTCGTGTTTCTTGGTGGTGGAATCAGTGTATGATTTTTGCCTAAATGAGATTAATCAAGATTTTTAAATTATCTTCGGCACTTGACAATTTGCGCAAAATTGGATCAACATAAAAGGATCTGCAAATTAGGCTGGCATCTCATTTGCACAAAAAAGGCGGGATAAAACAAGAATTGCCCTGCCATCATTTTTATTTAGCGGGTGTAGCTCAATGGTAGAGCTCCAGCCTTCCAAGCTGATGGCGTGGGTTCGATTCCCATCACCCGCTCTTTATTTATTGATTTAGCTGTTGATATTTTGTGGCTTTACTGCTAATATTTTTTTGTTATTATT
>BLZN01000112.1 GCA_014132315.1 Rickettsiales bacterium
TGGTATATTAATATAGAGACAATAAAAGTATATGAACATAAAGGAGGGTGTCATGCCTGACGTAAAGAAGTTAGAATTAAATTATCAACTAAGTGAAGATGGAAAAACTGTTATGCTGCTTTCGCCAGATGAAGAGGAAGCAATGTCTTCTCCTGAGTGCGAACTGATTTTTAGATGCGACTCGGACCAAATAACAGCACGCGGTCCTATGTCGATTATTGTTCGTCCATTGATGGGACCAGGTAGTATCAGGATAGATTACACTACAGACCAATTGCGTCGAAAAAGTCCTAAAGGTTCTGCTAATATTAGCAAAGGTAAACATAAACAAACCTGCTTTGATATAAATGCTCATTCAGAATGGAAAAAGGTTCAAGGTTGTAAGTTCGCAAACGAAGAGGCGCTCGATTTTGTAACCAAGAATCTTGAAGAGGTAAATTTTCGCGACTATAATGATGACCTTATAAGCCGTTTAAAAGAAGAAGAAGCGGCAACGCCGCTTTTATCTCGCACAGAGAAGGGCATGAAAGCGCAACGCTACTACAATCCAGGTAAAAGGCAAGATGATGAAAAGTTAGGAAATTTAGCAGACGAACATGCTGAAGCGCTAGGACAGATAAGAGATGAATTCGTAGAATTACTCAAGGAAAAATATCTTGCACAACCTGTTGCCAAAAAGCTTCCCTTTAAGATGAGGAAAAGTAAGGATGAGGAGTTCATAGAAATTATCAAACGAGATCCAGAAAGTATGCAATCCGCCCTTACGAAACTTTTCTACTGGATCATGGACAAGCTCAGAGGTGTATCAAACTTTGAAATAAAGGCAGAAGTAATACCAGCTCCTGAAATGGGGAAATATGATTTACAAGTTGCTCTATATTATGGGAAGAATGAACATAAGATTCTTGAAAGCTCACATTATGGTTTGAACGATACACATAAGACTCACAATAAGTTTCGTTTAAAGGGCTCACTAGAAGCACTCCAAGACTTTGAGGCTGCGATGAATGATGAACTTAATCTAAAGCAAATTGTAGAATGTTATAAAAACGAACTTCATGCTAATGCGAAGATAGGCGACGATAACTTTAAAGAATTGGTTTCAGATGCAGAAAAAGCTCAGAACACTATTCTAGACTCTGTAAAAGAATCGTTGCAAGAATCGTTGCAAGAATCGATGAAAAAAATCCAAGAAGAAAAAGCCGAGAAGGATAAATCAAAAGAATCAAAAGAATCAAAATTAGAAAAGCTCAGGGGGACCATATCTAGCAAATTCGGAAAGGGACGAAAGTACACCGAATCTATTGTACAACAAGATATAGCACAAAAGGGAGAATCCGGCGGCCCGGGACGACGTTAAGCCCGGATTTCGCTTAGCTTTTGGCTCGGCAGCATGACTAATTTAATAAGAATATAAAGTAATAAGAATATAAAGGAGTATGTTGTGCATGACATACCAGAATTAAAAATAAAATATAAAATAAGTGAAGATGGAAAAACTGTTATGCTGCTTTCGC
>BLZN01000113.1 GCA_014132315.1 Rickettsiales bacterium
CGTGAGGGCGGTAAAACTGTCGGCGCAGGCGTCGTGAGCAAAATCGTGGAGTGAGCTGTTGTTTGTTGGATTTTTTAGTAAGTTTGGGGCCTTATGAAGGTACAAGTTATATGGATCAGATTAAAAGCTTTTGATAGCGGTTTGCTGGATAGCTCCATAGCTGTGATTGTGTCTAGAGTTAGGAGTGCTGGAATAAGTATTAGGGGGCCTATTCCTTTACCGCGAAAAAGGCAAAGAGCTACTGTAAACAGATCGCCTCATGTTGATAAAAAATCAAGGGAGCATTTCGAGATTTTAGTTTACAAACGTTTATTGATTTTAGTGGGCTCTAATTCGGAAACTGCGGATGTTTTGGCTAAGCTAGAAATACCTGCCGGAGTTGATATTGAAGTGGAAGTAATGGAGAGTAATTAGGCTTATGAGAACTGGTGCTATTTTAATCAAGATTGGCTCTACTGCAATTTTCCAGCAGGATGGCAGGCGCGTGCATGTCACCCTGTTATTTATGGATTCTTGTCAAGTGGTGGCCGTTAAGACCCTTGAGAAAGCTGGGTATTATGCGGTACAAGTTGGCGCTAGCAATGCAAAGAAAGCCTCAAAGCCTTTGGCGGGACATTTCAAAAAAGCTGGTGTTGTGCTCAAGCGGAAGCTTGCAGAATTTAAGGTTAATGCTGATGCTTTGCCTAAGGTTGGGTCTGAAATATATGTTAAGCATTTTGTAGCAGGCCAGTTTGTGGATGTAACCGGTTTTTCTATTGGCAGGGGATTCTCCGGAGTAATGCGTAGACATGGCTTTGGGGGGCTTGAGGCTACTCATGGAGTCTCTGTTTCTCATAGGTCTCATGGTTCGACTGGGCATTGTCAGGAGCCTGGTAGGGTTTTTAAAGGAAAAAAGATGGCTGGACATTTTGGTAACAATAAAGTTACTATTAGGGGGCTACAAGTTATAGCAGTTGATGAAAAATTACAGTTATTAGCGGTTAAAGGGGCTGTGCCGGGACCAAAGGGAGGTTTTGTTGTCGTGCGTGATTCAAAGAAATATTCCTTACCTAGTGTAGTGGCTGTTCCTACTGGTTGATGTTATGGCTATGATAGAGATAGATATTGTTAATTTTAATTGTGATGTGGTTGGTAAGGCGCAGTGCAAAGAAGCAGTATTCTGCTGTGATTATAAGCAACACATCATTGATCGGGTGGTGAATTGGCAGCTTGCAAAAAGAAGAAGCGGCACTAGTAGCACACGCGGTATAAGTGATATTAGCGGTACCACTGCTAAGCCGCACAAGCAAAAGGGCACTGGGCGCGCTAGGCAGGGCAGCAGGCGCTCTCCTCAGTTTAGAGGAGGGGCTGTGATTTTTGGCCCCAAACCCAGAGATTATGGTTATAGACTCAACAAAAAGATACGTAGTCAGGCTTTGAGGTCTTTGTTGTCTTATAAGTTGTCACAGAGCAGAATATTTATATTGGAGAGCGGAAAGCTCGAGCAAAAACGTACTGCGTATTTGTTATCTCGTCCTTTGTTTGCCAACAAAAATAGTATATTGATCATAGATAATGTTGTTGATGAAAATGTACGTTTAGCCTGCAGAACTCTGCCTAACTTCGATGTTTTGCCTTGTGAAGGTATGAATGTTTATGATTTATTAACACATGATAATCTGTTTCTAACGAAAGATAGTTTGCCTGCTATTGAGCGTAGATTGGGGGCTTGACATGAAAAATTATGACTTGATTGAGTCTTCTATCTTAACCGAGAAAACAAGTTTCTTGCAAGATAGTTTTAAGAAGGTTACTTTTTACGCAAAGCTGCATTCTAATAAGAAGCAGATTAAAGAGTTAATTGAGTCTAGTTACTCGGTTAAGGTAAAATCTATTAATAGCTTAATTCTAAAGGGCAAGGCAGTGAATTTTCGCGGCGTAAAAGGCAAAAGAAAAAACCGCAAGAAAATGATAGTGACATTAGAAAAAGGCAGTAAGATTGATTTTGGTGAATAAGTATGGCAATTAAATCTTTTAATCCTACCACGCCTTCAACTCGAGGCTTGGCTCTAGTTGATAAGGCTGATTTATGGAAGGGTAGGCCCTGTAAAAGGCTTGTTAGGGGGCTAAGATCCAAGAGTGGACGTAATAGCCACGGTAGGATAACAGTTAGGTCGCTTGGGGGCGGTTGTAAGCGTAGATATAGATTGATAGATTTTAAACGGCATAAGTCTGTAGCAAATGCAGAAGTTCAACGTATAGAGTATGATCCAAATAGATCATCTTTTATTGCCCTAATTAAGTATGATGATGGAGAATTATCTTATATTATTGCGCCTCAGGGCTTGAAAGCTGGGGATAAGGTCTGTTCCGGTCCTGATGCTGAGCCTAACTTGGGTAATGCTCTGCCTTTAAACAAAATATCTATTGGCACGCAGGTGCATAATGTTGAGATGAAGATCGGCAAAGGAGGGCAAATTGCCAGAGCTGCTGGATGTTATGTTACTGTTGTCAGTAAAAAATCTGGTTATGTTCTGTTAAAAATGCGCTCGGGTCAAACCCGTCTTGCCCATGCTGAGTGTTATGCCACTATAGGTGTGGTTTCTAATTTAGATCATAAGAATATTAGCTTAGGTAAAGCAGGCAGAAGCAGGTGGATGGGGCGCAGACCATCTGTCCGCGGCGTTGCTATGAATCCAGTGGATCATCCCCATGGCGGTGGTGAGGGCAAAACTTCTGGCGGCAGACATCCTGTGTCCCCTTGGGGTAAGCCCACTAAAGGCGCTAAGACAAGGAAGCGCAGAAAGTTTGGTAGTAAGTTGATTGTAAATGTTAGAGGAGGATATTAATGCCCAGATCAGTTTGGAAGCCGCCTTACGTTGAGTTAAGTTTGCTGAAAAAGCTAGAAAGAGCTAGAAATAGCAAGTCTGAAAATATTATTATCAAGACCAGATCACGTCGTTCTATGATAACTCCAGAGTTTGTGGGCTGTACGATTGCTGTTTATAATGGGCATAAATTCATTCCTGTATTTATTACCGAGCATATGGCAGGCCATAAGCTTGGGGAGTTTTCTCCAACACGGACTTTTCGTGGTCATGCAGGAGTTAAGCAGGCTAAAAGAAATTAGGGGGACCATATTCAGTGGCAAATAATGATGTTTACATAGCAAAGGGCTCTAAAATTAGAAGTAGTCCGCTTAAGATTAGCCTGGTTGCGGAGTTAATCAGGGGTTGTGACGCCCAGAAGGCGATTTATTATTTAAAATTCTGTCGCAAGAGAGCCGCCAGAAGCCTATCCAAGATTTTATATTCTGCAGTCTCTAATGCAGAAAATAATTTTGGTGTAGATATAGACCATTTATATGTGCATGAAGTTCTTGTGGGTAAGTCCATTACCCTGCGTAGGTTTAGAGCACGGGCCAAGGGACGTGCAGCCAGGATATTAAAAAAATACAGTAATATTACAGTGAAATTGAAAAAACGCGTCGGAGAATAATATATGGGCCAGAAGGTTAACCCAGTCGGTTTCAGGCTTGTCGTAAATCATGATTGGCAGTCTTTATGGTATGCAGATAAGAACTATGCTGATTTGTTGCATAGTGACCTTAAAATTCGTAGTTATATTAACAAAGAGCTTAAGCATGCTTCCATAGGAAAAATTTTGATCCAGAGGCATCCAAGTAAAATTAATATTAGTATTTACTCCGCAAAAATTGGCGTAGTGATTGGCAAAAAGGGCGCTGATATTGATAGAGTGAAGCAGAAACTTATAAAAATTTTAGGGATACCTATAGATATAAATGTTGTAGAGTTAAGAAAACCTGAGTTAAATGCACTGTTAATCGCCAAGAATATTGCGGCACAGATAGAAAAGAGGATTGCCTATAAGCGTGCGATGAAAAGGGCGATGACAGCGGCCATGCGTTTGGGTGCAAAAGGCATAAGAATTGCTTGTTCGGGCAGGCTGGCTGGTGCTGAGATAGCCCGCAGTGAATGGTATAGGGAGGGCCAGATTCCTCTTCATACCCTGAGAGCTAATATCGATTACAATATCGCAGAGGCTATGACAGCTTATGGAGTTATTGGAATTAAAGTTTGGGTTTATACTGATAAGTAGGGTGTGATGTTAGAACCTAGTAAATTTAAACATAGAAAAGCCTTTAAAGGCAGGAATACTGGCATCTCAAGGTCCAATACCCTGCCTAGTTTTGGAATGTATGCACTGAAGACTCTGGAAAACGTGAGAATTACTGCTGTGCAAATTGAGGCTGCAAGACGCGTTATAAACCGTACCTTGAAACGTTCTGGTAATATATGGATCCTGGTGTTCCCTGATATTCCGGTTACTGCCAAGCCTACGGACTCGCGCATGGGCAAGGGCAAAGGATCTTTATCTCATTGGATTTGCAGGGCAAAGGCTGGTAAGATTTTATTTGAGGTTGATGGTGTAAGCGAGGAGCTTGCGCGTTTTGCACTTGAAAAAGCTGCATATAAAATTCCAGTGAAGTGCAAATTTATTAGTAGCGTGATTGGTGGCATGAAATGAATATTAAAGATATTAGGTCCCAAACTGCTGATCAACTTAAGTCTGTGCTCTTGTCTTTAAAAAAGGATTTTGCTAAGATGTCTTGTCAGTTGGGTCTAGGAAAGACAGAAGTTCGCAAGAAACTAAGAGCAACTAGGAAGGATATTGCTCGTGTTCATACTGTTTTAAAGGAGAGGAAAGAGCTTTAGTTATGTCGCATGGTTATTTGACCGGAGTTGTATTGAAAAGAGTTGATTCATCTACGCTGTCTGTTTTGGTAATGCGTAAAGTGCAGCATCCCATTTTTGGTAAGGTGGTTAAACGCTTTAAGAAGTACCTGGTTCATGATCTCTATCAAAAATCGCAAGCTGGCGATACAGTTAATATAAAGCCTACTAGACCTATTTCTAGGAGGAAGAGTTTTATGTTGTATACTAAGGATTAAAGGCTAGGGTTTATATGATTCAAATGCAGTCTGTTATAGGGGCGGCCGATAATTCAGGTGCAAAGTTGCTTAGGTGCATAAAAGTCCTTGGAGGCACCAATAGAAATTTTGCGTTTGTTGGCGATGTTATTGTTGTGTCTGTAGTGCGGGCTATCCCGGCAAGCAGGATTAAAAAAGGCGAAGTGCATAGAGCTGTTATTGTGCGTACGAAATTTCCAACAAGACGCCCTGATGGCAGATCTATTAGATTTGATAGCAATGCTGCTGTGTTAATTAATAAGCAAGCCGAGCCTATTGGCACTCGTATATTTGGAACTGTTGGTCGTGAGCTGAGAGGAAAGAATTATATTAAGATTGTCTCATTGGCGCCTGAGGTATTGTAATGTGCAAAATTAGAGTGGGTGACAAGGTGATGCTGAGACGGGGTAAAGATAAAAATAAAATAGGTCTTGTTGGCTCTGTAAAGCATCTTGGTGACGCTAGCTATGTGACTGTCTCTGGTTTGCTGGTTTGTAAAAAGACTAAAAAGGATGCAGAGGGTGGTTTCCTCTATAAAGAAAGGTTTGTCAATGTATCACATGTTGCTTTGGTAGATAAAGAGACCGGAAGGCCTACTAAAGTTGGCTATAGGTTTAATGCAGAGGGAAAAAAGGTGAGATTTGCAAAGCTATCTGGTGAGGAGATATGAGTAATTGTATTAATACATACAATTTATTAGTTTGTATTTTTCTTGGTGTTTCCCAGTTTTCACAATGTCTCGGATTTTTTTGCATATCC
>BLZN01000114.1 GCA_014132315.1 Rickettsiales bacterium
GAATTAACCCCATCAAAAGCAAGAAACTGGGTTTTGAAAAATGACTTGCACAGCTTTGTTGCTAAGTGTTTTTATACTCTCAATCCAGGGGCCAGATATTTGCCCAACTGGCACATCGACGCTATCATAGATCGTCTCATATCCCTAGAAAAAGGCCAAATCAATAGATTGATAATCAACATGCCGCCGAGATATCTCAAATCTCTTTGTGTGAATGTTGCATGGACTGCGTGGCTGCTTGGTCATAACCCCAAAATGCGCATTATCTCTGCTAGCTATTCGCAGAAACTCAGCATCAAGCACGCACTGGATGCCAGGTCTGTTATGCAGTCTGGCTGGTATAGAAGAATTTTTCCGCAGCTCAAGATAAGGCATGATCAAAATTGCAAGGATAAAATCCAAACTTCAAAGCATGGACTCCGCTTTGCTGCTTCAGTGGGCAGCACCATGACGGGTGAGGGAGGAGATTTCCTGATCATTGATGACCCGCACAATCCGGTTGATATTTTTAGCAAATCCAAGCGAGAATATGCGCTTTCTTGGTGCGAGCAGGTTCTGATGAGCAGGTTGAACGACAAACAAAAAGGTGCTATAGTGCTGGTGATGCAGCGGCTGCACGAAAAGGACCTGAGTGGATATCTGCTGTCCAGGAACCAGGACAACACCTGGGCTCATCTGTCTTTTCCGGTGATTGCCACGGAGGATAGCCAGATAGAGACAGCAAGTAACGCCTACCATAGGAATAGCGGTGATGCTCTGCACCCCGCAAGAGAAAGCAAGGAGCAGCTGAGCAAACTAAAGTCGCAGATGGGCTCATTTGCCTTTGCTGCTCAATATCAGCAGCAACCCATAAAAGAGGAAAATGGGATAGCTAGGCTGGTTAAGCGCTATGATAGTATATATAAT
>BLZN01000115.1 GCA_014132315.1 Rickettsiales bacterium
TCGGCATCAGGATTGCTAAGGCCACAGCTTGTTCGAGCGTTGCTTCAAAAAAACCAATTATGACTGAGGTAAAAATAGAAAGCAGAATATTGATAAATAACCAGGGAAATCTTTGTTTTATTGTCTGCAGATGAGTTAGATGTATGTCTGTTTCAGAGATTCCACCAAAGTGCAAAAAATCCTCCTCGGCTTCTTCCTGTATTATTCCTATTATATCTTCCATGGTAATTATCCCGATGATATATCCTTTGTTATTTACCACTGGTGCAGAGGAGAGCTCGTATTTGCGGAATATATAACCCACTTTTTCCTGGTCCATATCTGCTTTGATTAATTTTATGTTCGGCTCCATTATTTCTTTTATGGTGGCTGCTTGAGGACTTCTGATTATTTTGCTCAAGGTGATTGCCCCCACCGGCTTCATCTCTTGGTCTACAACGAATATTTGATGTATTCTTTCGGGGATATTTTTATTTATTTTTATTAAATTTATTACCTGGTTGATTTTCCAGCTTTCCTGAACGGTCAACCAATCTTTGCGGATCAGTCTGCCGGCGCTTTCTTCTGGATAAGAAAGCACTCCTCTTAGCACTCCTCTTTTTTCTTCGCTTATGAACCCGAGTATCTGCTCTTGCAGACTTTCTTCAAGATCTGTGATTATATAGAGCATATCTTCTATTTCTAGTAGATTGATAGCCCTGGCCGCTCTTTCTATGCCCATGTCTTCTATCACCAAGTTCTTCAGATCAGAATCTAACTCTACTATAACTTGTGGATTAAAATTATCTCCGGTAATTTTAATAAATTTATGACGTTGCTCCGGGCTTGCGGTCGTGAAAAAATCTACCTGTTCTATAATTGTTAGATTATTTATTATACTTTTGGCTTTCTCTGTATTTTCTTCATTGAGTGCCTGTTCTAGGTCATTATTGATCTTGGGATCTATTTCATACAATTCTTTTTGCATTTTC
>BLZN01000116.1 GCA_014132315.1 Rickettsiales bacterium
GACACTAGCAGCCTGTCGGACTTAAGCGTCCGTAGCGAGGACTGCAAGAAATTGAGGATAAAAATTTCTGCTTCTGAGGAGAATAGCGAGCTATTTGACGAAGAAGCAGGAATTTTTAGACCAATTTATTGCAACCGCAGTAGGACAGCCTTAAGTCCGACAGGCTGCTAGTGCTGGCGTTGATGTGGCGTCCAATGTTTAATAGCCGGGCTTCAAGAATTGCATTTCTCTGAAAGGGATTGTTTATGGCCATCTTTCGATTGGAAAACCCTGTGCAGCATTATGACTGGGGCAGTCAGAATGCTATGTGTGAACTTTTCGGTATGGCTAACGAGTCCGGTCGGCCAATGGCTGAGCTCTGGATGGGGGCTCATCCGAAGGCACCTTCTATGGCTCTGGTTGATGATCCGGTGCCCTTGAATGCGCTGGTGGATGACCAGGCCGCCCATCTGGGTAGAGGATCTCTGGAAAAGTTTGGTCACAGGCTGCCTTTTCTTTTCAAAGTGCTGGCTGCTGCCAAGCCGCTGTCTATACC
>BLZN01000117.1 GCA_014132315.1 Rickettsiales bacterium
TAAATCTTTGTGGCAGTCAATCCGAGGAGGAGCCGTACCACAATAATTCTTCTCGGATTCTTCTGCTCATACTTTAAATGTATAACCCCGGACCTAGAGATAAATATTATAAGGATATCTAGCTTCTTGGGATATTTTTGTAATATCAAGATTAATAAATATTCTAATGCATAATTCCTCCATAAACCCCATTTCTGCAAATCTTTAGCCATAGAAGGCATAAAGCCTGCGGAAAACAAATAAGTCCCACAAGCATGCCGGCAAATCAGTTGATCAAGTGAAAAATTTGCTTTATCCTTTAGCTAGCAAGATCTGGGTCTGTAGCTCAGCTGGTTAGAGCACGCGTCTTATAAGCGTGAGGTCGGAGGTTCAAGTCCTCCCAGGCCCACCGGCACTCCCTCCAATACAGACATAGAAAGTTTTTTATTAAAAAATTATTAAGCGATCTTCTATAAGTATTGACAAGCTAATTATCTTTTTTTATTGTTCATTTATTACTTTTAAAAAAGGAGCTCATATGGAAGATGAAACAGGAATGCTACCGGCCTCACTAATGCAAAGTTTTAGAGGGTTGTCTTCCACATCGTTGTCGGAAATGGGCTGGAAAGAAATAGAAATAAATAGGCAAAAAGATTTACCTAATCCGAAGCTTATGGAAATGTCAGTAGAAGAATTTAATGAATCTCTTGAAAATAATAAATTCGACAAAAAGGCATTACAGGAAGTACAGAAATATCTTGGCGATGCATACTCAAAAACAGATACTGATTTAGTACTTGATGCTTTGCGTGCTCAAATTTTAAGCAAAACAAAAACAGCGCTCGATGCTTTGCAAAAGAAAGAGCAGGATATTGAAAATAAAATGAAGGAACAAGAAAAGATTGAAGAGAGCAGAAGGAAAGAAAAAGCTAAAGAGATAGAATGCAAGCTGGAAGCAATAGCTATTGCAGACAAGACTGGTGAACCACTAAAAGCAAGACCAGAAAATTACAAAGATGAAGATCTTAAAGAGAAATAAAAACACGCAAACAGGGGGGCAACAAAGGCCCTGGCCCCGTAACATATTATTATCCCTGAGTACCCTAAACACCAAAAATGTATTGGCTGCTGAAAACCGAACCCCATTCCTACTCCTGGAACCAGATGAAGCAAGATCTGGTTACCTGCTGGGATGGGGTGAAGAATTACCAGGCAATCAATAACATGAAAAAGATGAAGCTAGGCGAACAAGCCTTTTTTTATCACTCAGGAAAAGAAAAACAAATAATGGGCATAGTTGAGATAGTGAGGGAATATTACCAGGAAGATTCAGTGGTGTTTGGTATGGTAGATGTCAAATATATAGAAGAGCTCCCGAGCCCTGTCTCTTTAAAAGAAATCAAGGTGAATCTTCCCGGCATGCAAACGCTGAAGCAACCAAGGCTTTCAGTGTCTCAGGTCTCTAAAATAGAGTGGGATTTTATAAAAACTTTTAGTTTATAAATTAAGCTTGTAGTTCATTTCACTATTTAAATCTAGCGTTTAATTTATTAATTAACTTATTATTTATCAACCAAACTATAAAATAAAATATGATAAATTTAAGGTAATTCCAATGCCAGGGCCACTAGCAGAGCCACCAAAGAAAAAAAAGCCAGATGAGGAAATAGCTCCAAAAACGCAACAACCAGCAGCGACAAAACCTGAGGAAAAGAAGGGGGTGCTTGCTTCGATTGGAGGAAAGATAAAAAACTTCAAAGAGAATCACGCAATTATAGTACGGGCGCTCGAAGGTCTGGCGCTTGGAGCAGGAGCCGGTCTTCTTCTCGGCCCATTCGCAGTTCCTTTGGGCATGCTTGTAGGAGCTGTGGTTTTAGGAATATACGGAAAAAGTGAACAAGACCAGAAGCGTGAAGAAGATCGGAAGAAGCTTTTTACTGAACCTAAGAAAACTCCTGTTGAAAATGTGGACGAAAAACTCCTGAAAGAGCCAGAGACGCTGAAAGAGCAGCAGCCTGGAAATAAGCGAGAGGCTGAAGAGGTAAAGAGAGATGATGATGAGAAAATAAGATTAGCGAGGAGTAAGAGGAAGGAAGGAAGAAGGGAGGCAAAATTAGCAAAATTACAGAAGAAGAAAAATAAAGATGCACAGAAGCAAAAAACTCAAGTAAACGCTGGAGATGAGCACAAGCAGCAGGGACAAGAGCATCCAGATGGTATACCAGGATTGGATGATGGGCAGGATATCACAGAAGAAGTAGATAGTATACCAGGATTGGATGATGGGCAGGATATCACAGAAGAAGTAAAGCGTGTAGCAGAGAATTTGGGAGATGCCATAACAAGTACGAAAACTCCGAAGGTGGAAGAAAATGAAGCTAGACCAAAAACAACGGGAAGAGGCCAGGGAATTTAAATCAATGTCTTGACTCAGGTCACATTAGCCAGAGTAACGCGCTTTATTCCTGATCATCTAAAACAACTTCATTTGCCAAGGCATAACTACCCGCACGAAAACGATCCTTCAAGTTAGCAATGGCGCTGCTGTCAGTGCCAGCGGCAGCAAGAGTAACGCCGCCTAGCTGCAGACCAATTTCATAAAGTTCCGGCACAACCACGCCCAAATCTCTGTAAGCCTTGATTTGAGTAGGGTCTTTCACCCTTACTATAATAGTCAAATTAGGAAAATTTTGGCTAATAATATTGATTGCTTTCTTGATCGTAATTTCATTATCAAAAGCGAGCATTATTGCTGAAGCGCGCTCTGCACCAAGAAAACGCAAAGCATCAGCGTCACTAACGTCACCTCTATATATAGGAAAACCCTTGCTGCGTGCTCGGCTCACCACCTCAGAGCTAATATCCAAAATTAAATAGTCAATCTGCTCTACTGAAAGCATTTTAAGTGCTATACTTCCAACCTTGCCGAAACCAACTAAAATAACATGTCCCTTAACATCTTTGCTCTCGCTATCACCGTGAAGCTTCTTGTCTCCATGAAGCTTCCGGGCAATCCAGCTCCCAACCCCAGCCAAAAGCGGAGTGAGTGCCATAGTCACCGTAACCACAACTCTCAGCCGCTGAGCCAAGTCATCATCGATTATATCCTGCTCGCCAGCCAGGCCAAAAAGGATAAAAGCAAATTCGCTACCTTGTGAGAGCAAAAGACCTGCATGCAGGGCATGAGTAAGTTCAAAGCCAAAAATCCTGCAGATAATAATAATAACCACTGCTTTAATGCCTATGAGCAAAGCAGCCAATTTGCTGATAGTTGCAATATCATCCAGCAGCAGGCTTAAATCTATTGACATACCAACTGTCATAAAAAATAAGCCCAGCAGCAGGCTCTTAAAAGGCAGAACTACCTGCTCCACTTCCTGCCTAAATTCAGTCTCAGCCACCAATAAACCAGCTACAAAAGCCCCCAGGGCCATCGATAGGTTGAGCATATCAGTGACATAAGCAGTACCGAGGACAATCAACAGAGTTGTGGCAACAAAAAGCTCATTGCTTTTTAAGTAAGAAATAGTTTTGAACAAAGGCCTTAAGAGCAATCTGCCGAGGACAAAAATTATCAGCAAGGCCAAAACTGCTTTGCCCATTGCATTAGCCAAAGACATCCCAAAAGATATATTGCTATTGCTAGCCAAAAGCGGCACCAGAACGAGCAGCGGCACTACGGCAAAATCTTGTAATAGCAAAACTGCCAAAGATAGCCTACCAACCTGCGTGGATTGCCTACCGGTATCTTTTATAACTTGCAAGACAATCGCGGTCGAAGACAGCGCAAGCGATCCACCAATGATTGCTGAGGTTTTTGCCGACATACCAAAAAAATAATAGCAAGCAAAGCCGATAATGCTGATGGTTATCATAAGCTGCAAGGTACCGAAGCCAAAAACCTGGCTGCGCATGGCCACGAGCCTCTCGAAAGTCAGCTCCGTTCCGATTACAAAAAGCAGAAATACAACCCCAAACTCACCAAAGATCTCCATACCACCGCCAGCATCCACTATGTTGAGTCCATGCAGCCCAATTGCAGCACCAGCAACAAAATAACCAAGTACAGGACTAAGATTAATCCATCTAAAGAAAGTTACTATTACAATAGCTGCTGATAGCAATATAATTACGTCATACAAATAATGGATATTTTGCATGTGTTCTAGGAAAAAAGATAGATATGGCCTTTTATTATAAAATAAAACATTTAAATTTGCAAGCTCTATTCAGCTGCGAGATGATTCTGCGAACGCAGCAACAAGCTAAGGCAACATGCCCAGGCACGAAGCACAAGATATATGAACAAGCTAAGCATGAAATATGTTAATAAGTTAGAGAAGAGGCATCTTCTATGGCCAAGGCAGATGCATATGAACAAAGTTCATGTGCAAAACCTGTAAAATCAGGCATAGTATCCGAATCTTCAGTGAGCTTTGGTCACCAAAGCTTTAGAAAAAATGATGATTATAACCCCTACAAGATAGAGCGCGAAACAGAGATAGGAATGAAATAAATAAAAAAACAAGCGCCTTCAGCACTAGCTCAGTTTGTAATTAATACTAGCTAAGACATATAATCAGATGTCGAAGATCTTATATATAAAAATACCTCTGTCCATCATAGGTTAGTTATGGTAAAAGTGGACGCAGCAAGAGGCAACTCAGAGAGTCTATTATAAGTTGAATCTAAGGCTGCGACATTACCCAAAAACAATCTGGATCTTGATATTGATTTAACTCAATCTGAAGTATCAATAGTGTAAATAAGCAAAGATTTCATTCTTGCGCAAATGGAGACTAAATATCAGCTGAAAAGCCTTAAAGCCAAGCAGTTTAAACATAGAGCCATAAGCAAGCCTCCATTAAAAGACATCTCCATCACGGCCAAACTCAAATGCTTTATTAGCAAAAGGAATAAATATAAACTGAATAGTTGTATTTTGAATTCTAAATAGGTTATAATTTAGTTAACAATAGAAAATGAGGTAAAGAATGTGTGATGACTGTGCAATAATAATGAATCAGGAAGATACTCAGAAAACAGTAATTCTTGAAATTAACAAAGAGGAGCTCTACCATTCAGACAAAATGAATGCAGATCATAACTCTACTGAATCAATGGGAATGGAGCTAAGGCCAGGCCACGAAACAGGAGAAGCAGAGCTTAGTATCTGGCATTGTATAAACAAAGTCAGCTGGATAGGAAGCTCAACATCTAATTCTTTCTTCTTCCAGGAAAAGACGGTTCTTGTTTCAGAAGAAGAAATGGAAGATGCGATACAAGATCTTTGGAAGGCAGTTAGAGAAGAGGCCAGCGCGAAACTTATAAATGAACAAGTATCCAATGCAAAAGCAATTTCTGACACAGATACAGACACTAGCGGAGACACTGATATGCTTGGTACACCCGTATAGCCTTACAAGCACAGTCTATCCCAGTAGAACTATAAGATAGCCTCTATGCCTAGGACTACTTATGTATCTAAGAATCATTCCAGATAATACTAAAATAAATTTTGTCAAACAAGGCAGAATATGCATGATAGCTAGTATAGCTATCATGCTACTCAGTATTTTGCTTGTCTTTACCAAGGGAATAAATTTTGGTATAGATTTTACTGGTGGAGCAGAAATAGAAGCTAAAACTACAGACGAGATATCCCTAGGAGAAATCAAAGGGGCTCTGCAAAAATTCGGCCCAATAGTCCAAAAAACGAGCAAGGATGGCGAGATATTGATCAGGGCCAAAGCGGAGAATGATGCTATTTTAACCCAAATGGTGCAGACCCTAAAGAATAAGTTCAGCGATAAGTTAATATACAAAAAAGCTGACTATATTGGCCCCCAGATTAGCAAAGATATGGTCTTCAATGGATATAAAGCAGTAACTCTAGCTTTGCTTGGGATGATGATATATCTTGGGTTTAGATTTGGTCTTCTGTTTAGCTTCAGCGGGATTTTTGCGCTAATCCATGACGTTGCTACAACCATAGGTTTTTTTGCCATAACGCAGCTTGAATTCAGCACAGCTTCTGTAATAGCCTTACTGACAATAATTGGTTATTCAATAAACGATTCTGTGGTGATATACGAAAGGATCAGGGACAACAGACAAAAGCACCAGCAAAAATTAACCAAAGAGCTGATCAACTCCAGCGTAAATGAGACACTAAGTCGCACTATACTCACCTCAATAACCACCTTAATAGCCGCAGTGATGCTGGCGATATTCAGTGGAAAAACACTAGGCAGCTTCAGCTGGGCAATAGTCTTTGGCGTGGCTATCGGAACATATTCTTCGATATTCATCGCGCCACAAATTATTATCCTGTGCAAAAGAAAAACCCAATAAAAACGCCAAGCAAGATGGAAATTATCCATTGTCGCTCATTACTTGAAGAAGCAAAGGTAATATCCCTAATCATAAGAGAGGCTGCAGGAAATAAAAAAATTGCCTTGATCACTCATAACCATAAGCTATCCAGAATGGCTAGCTTATTTCTCAGAAAATGGAATATCAACCTAAAAATCTCCTCTACCCTGCTCCAGAGCAAAGAGGCAATTTTTCTTTTAAAAATATTGCAAGCAGCGGAGCAGAGTCCTGGACCTATACAGACTGAGCTTTCATTTTTAATAAAAGATCAAAAAGAAATAGATAGCGCGCTTAAGGGGTTAAAAAAAATCTATCAAAATAAAACAGTAAGCACAAAAAAAATGCTAGAAGAGCACATAGAAGTCGCAAATAAGCTGGATGAAGCTTGGCTTGAGCATAAACAAATCATGCAAGAATTTATCCTGGAGCTGCAAAAAACAATTTCCAAAGACAGCCTGATCACTCCGCCTCTTTATAAGCCGCTGCTTATGTCCTTGCTTAAGACAAAAATCATTCCAGTGGAGCAGAACAAATTCATCACCATAACAACCCCAATGGAGGCAAGGCTACTCAGGTTTGACAAAGTGATCCTGGCAGATCTGAATGAAGGCAGCTGGCCACCAAAACCAGAAAAATTATCAGAGAAGAATATAGGTCAATCTCATCATGATTTTGTTAGCTTTTTGGACACAAAGGAGGTGGTAATTACTCGCAATAATGAAACCGGGGCGGCTTCTAGATGGCTGACAGAGATAGAGGCAAAAACGCTGAGGAATGGAACAACTCCCAAAAAACCTTGGCTGGAGTGGGCGAGGAAGCTGGACGAGCCAGAGGATATAGCGCCTCATAAAGAAACAGCAGCAAGTCCGCCCGCGGCAGCAAGACCCAAAAAATTCTCAGCAAGCGATATGCGTGACCTCATAACTGATCCTTATTCTTTTTATGCTAAGAAAATCCTGAAATTAAAAGAACAGGGAAAAATGGAGGCAAAAGAATTTGGTATTTTCGTGCATAAAGCGCTTGATATCTACGTAAAGAAAAACCGACAAACTTGCGAAGCATTGCTGGAGATAGGCAAAGATCTGCTGCACAAATCAGAGCCCCAAGAAAACTTCATATTGTGGTGGCATAGATTTAAACCTATTGCCGAGTGGTTTGTGGAGCACAACAAAACACGCGCAAGCACCCAGATATTCTCGGAAATAAAGGGAGAATGTGAGCTTATCAAAACTAATAAGAGTAGTTATTACCCACCAAAGTGGAGGGAGCAGAGAATAATAGTTACAGCAATCTGCGACCGCCTGGAAATATCAGGAAATAAAGCAAATATAATAGACTATAAGACTGGCAGCCTACCTGCTGGCAATCTGGAGGAAAGAGGAATGCTGCAGCTAGCAATAGAAGAAATCATTGCCCAAAAAGGCGGCTTCCTGGAGAAAAAACTTGAAGTGGAGGAGTTGTCATACTGGTATCTGCGATGTCAAGCCGTCAAAAGCATCAAAACAGCAGAAAGAATAAAATGGTTAGATATGGGAGGGGTAACGCGGTTGCTGCTGGATGCTGCAACTGATGGCAAGTTCGCCGCAAGAGCAGAAAAAACCTCATATTCTCCATATTCACATCTGGCCAGAAAACACTTCTAGAATACTTAAGGCATTTAGAATATCTAGGATTGGATAGCAAAAAAATAAAATTTATACTTTTATAATCTGACAATTTTAATATGTTTAATGGAGAGCCGCGCTGATTTCCTGAACAAAATTCTCAATATTTTCTTCGGTGCTCATTTCAGTCGCTGCAAGAAGTAGCCTCTTTTTATCAATAGCAAGGCCAGCAACTATGCCTTTTGCTGACATTTTATCCACCAAGCTTTGTGCCCCTGTAGGCAACTCAACCACAAATTCATTGAAAAAATTATTATTGATCAGCCTAACCCCTTTTATTTTGCTCAGCATATCCGCCAAAATGCAGGCCCTTTCATGGTTAAGACGCGCTAAAGCCTTGAAGCCAAGCTCCCCGAGCAAGCTCATGTGCACAGTAAAAGCCAGGGCTGTCAGGCCCTGATTGGTGCAGATATTAGAAGTTGCTCTTTCGCGACGAATGTGCTGCTCTCTAGTGTTTAAAGTTAATGTAAAGGCGCGCCTTCCCGCCTGGTCAACGGTCTGGCCACATAGTCTGCCCGGCATCTGCCTGATATACTCCTGGCGACAGGCAAAAAAACCAAGATGGGGCCCGCCAAAGCTCATCGGTATCCCTATGGACTGACCCTCGCCAACCACTATATCTGCGGCGCTGGGCGGAGCAAGCAAACCCAGAGAAACTATTTCTGTGACCACAACAATTAGCAAAACATCGAATTTTGTGCATTTTTCGCGCAAAGCAGAAAGCTCCTGGATCTGACCAAAAAAATCGGGTACTTGTATGACCAAACAGGCAGCATCTGCATCAACTGAATCATCAGCTTTAATGTTGTCTGTCTCTATATAAGTGGATAAAACACGCAGATACTCAGGGTTCAGCCCATCACAAATATGGACATTCCTGCGCTGCGTCAGCCGCATAGCCATAAGCATCGCCTCAGCCAGGGCAGTGGGACCATCATACATAGAAGCATTGGCCACGTCCATACCAGTTAACGCACAAATCATAGTTTGAAATTCAAACATAGTCATGAGAGTGCCCTGGGAAAGCTCCGGCTGATATGGAGTGTAACAGGTCAAGAACTCAGAGCGCTGAATTATATAATCAACCGTGGCTGAAACATGGTGCAGGTAGCAGCCCGCACCCAGAAAGAACATATTGGTAGAGAGATTTTGCTGTGCTAGAGATAGCATTTTATGTTCAAGCTCGAGCTCGCCCATAACTCCAGGCAAATCACCAAAATCAGGGATTGGAAGATTGTCGTAGAGCTCGTCAACAGAGCCTATCCCTATCTTGCTTCGCATTTCTTTTCTGTCTTTTTCGGTGAGAGCTAGGTAACGCATAAAAAGAATTATTACAAAAAATACTATTATACCAAGAAATCAATTAAAATTAAGACTTTTTTTGACAAACAAGATCCACAAAAAGCATAAGAAAACCCACAGTAATTGCCATATCCGCAAGGTTAAAAGCAGGTAAGTATAGCCAATCAAGATGCAGGCTTATAAAATCAAAAACAGCACCAAAGCGCAAACGGTCAAGCAGATTACCAGTTGCACCGCCGACTATGCTGCCATAAGCCAGCTGTAGAACGATGTTTTTTGCCCTGCAGAACAAAAGTACTAAAGATAATATTACCGCCGAGATTGCACAGACTATAAGCCACCCCGGCAGCCAAGATAGAAAACCAAAGCTTATGCCCCTGTTCCATACGTCAACTAGCTGCAAAAAACTGCTTATATGAATAGGAGGAGGTTTTTGCCTGAATAGAACAAAAGAGACATAAAACTTACTAACCTGATCAAGAAATAATATTAATAATGATAAAATCAGGCTAAAATAGAAGGCCACAGCGATCAAAATTTATAAAAATAATCATTATATACTAGACAATTTCGAGTCTTGAATAAAACAAATAAGTTTTTATTTACGTCCATCTACCGTAAGAAGATAGCATGAAGCACCTAGTCCTTTTTTCTGCTTTTAAGATAAATCATGAGGCTAGTGATAGCAGCAGGGGTGATGCCCGGGATTCTGCTAGCCATGCCAACGCTGGAGGGCAGAAACTTTTTCAACTTTTCTCTAACTTCATGGGACAGCCCTCCAACCTCATCATAGCTAATATCTTTCGGGATCTTAATATTTTCCTTTTGCCTGAAAAGTTTTATGTCCAAATCTTGCCTGGACAAATAGGGTTTATATTTCATCTCAATTTCCACCTGCTGGATAACCTCCCGGCTGAAATCCTGCAAACTTTCATGCAAGAAACCTATTCTATCAAGATCAACGCCGGGGAGCTGCAGAAGCTCCAGCCCAGAACGCACTACCCCATCCTGGGAAATATTAATCCCATGCTTCTGCAACTCAGCAGGGGTAATTTTTATTGATGATAAAATATTTTTCAGTTTATCTATTGACTTAGTTTTATCCAAAAGCCTACTCAGGCGCTGATCTGATATTAGGGAGAACTTGCTGGCCTTTTCGGTCAGTCTTAAGTCTGCGTTGTCAGGTCTTAGAGTCAACCTATATTCTGCCCTTGAGGTGAAAAGTCGATAAGGCTCGTTGGCCCCAGCAGTAATCAGGTCATCTATCATAACTCCAATATAAGCCTCTGACCTATCAAGAATGAACTCCTCACCAGGATTTTTTGCGGATAATGCGGCGTTAATTCCAGCTATAATTCCCTGCCCCGCTGCCTCCTCATATCCTGTGGTGCCATTGATTTGGCCTGCCAAATAAAGCCCCGAGATCTTTTTGGTCTCAAGGGTACGATGCAACTCCCTTGGGTCCACAGCGTCATATTCTATAGTATAGCCAGGACAAGTTATCTCTGCTTTTTCGAGGCCGGGTATGGATCTGACGATTTTGAGCTGCACATCTTCCGGAAAAGAGCAGGTAATCCCATTAGGGTATATCAGGTCGCTCTCCAGGCCCTCTGGCTCCAGAAAAACTTGATGGCTTTCGCGTCCAGGGAATTTAATAAATTTACTGGTGATTGAAACACAATATCTTGGCCCTAAAATCTCGTAGTCGGGCCGATGATCAGGAGATAGAGAGAAATTATCCAACACAATCTCACGGGTTTTTTTGCCAGTATGAGTTATAAAACAATCAATTTGGGGGGTTTTTACCTTATCATTCAAGTAAGAAAAAGGAATGGGCGGAAAATCCCCAGGCTGCTTCTCTAATCCAGAAAAATCAATGGTTGATTTTCTTATCCTCGGTGGAGTACCGGTGTTAAATCTCAGTATGTTCAGTCCGAACTTAGCTAAAGTCTCGGCAAGGCCCATTGCAGGTTTTTCGCTAATCCTGCCCGCAGGAATCCGCTTATCCCCAATCAGGATCATGCCTCTTAGGAAAGTACCAGTGGTTATGATGATGTTCTTGGTATAGATACATCTGCCACTCATGGTTACAACAGCATTAACTCGTTTTGTTCCGCTGTTTTCTGATATCAATATATCCTCAACTAGCTCCTCCTCAATGGTCAGGCCCTTATAATGCAAAATGATATCTTGCATCGCAGCACGATATAGCTTCCTATCTGCCTGTGCTCTAAGCCCCCAAACCGCAGGGCCTTTTTTTTTGTTGAGTATCCTGGAATGAATAGACGCCCGGTCGGCCGCAAGACCCATCACTCCCCCTAAGGCGTCGATTTCCCTAACCACTGTGCCTTTTGCAATGCCGCCAATCGAGGGATTACAGGACATCTCGCCGATAGTGGAGATGTTGCCGGTCAAAAGTAAGGTATCAGCGCCGGCGCGTGCAGCTGCAGCTGCAGCCTCGCAGCCAGCGTGACCGCCCCCAATCACCACCACATCATAGGTGCTCATAAAAGACTAAAATAGAGTAGATAGATCATTATAGGCAGGCATTTTACTGACGTCACCAATAGCAGTGAAGGTCATTTTTTGTTTGTTGTTCACAAGACTCAACGCACACTGTTTGACATTATCCTGAGTGACCACATCCACCTGGCGCACTAACTCATCCAAGCTAATGTGACGACCATAATAGACGAATGACTGCAGGACCCGAGATGCACGGGCCTCAGTGCTTTCCATCTCCATCAGCAAACCGGCTTTTAACTGACGCTTAGCCCGAACCAGTTCCTCTGCTGTAATTCCCTTGCCAGCAATACCCCCTATCTCACTAAGCGTTATCCTGCAAAAATCATGCAGATTATTGGGGTCAATCGCGGAATAAACGCTAAACAAACCAGTATCGAGATAAGAAGCATGAAAGGCAAACACGGAGTAGGCCAGGCCTCTTTTTTCCCTAACTTCCTGGAACAAGCGAGAGGACATGCCCCCGCCCAATATCATGGAGAATAAGCGCATCTTATAATACATATCATCATTATAAGCAACCCCAGGAAAACCAATCAATACATGGGTTTGCTCCAAGTCTCTATGCTCTCTATAATCACCCCCGGTATATTCAGCTGCCTTAGCAGCAAGCCTCTCTTTGTCTTTTATTTGCAGGAAAGAAGGGCTCGATTCCTTTACTGCCCTGAGTGCATCTTCATGTTCTATGTTACCAGAAAAAGCAATCATGATATTGCCGCCAAAATAATGCTGATCTACATATTTCACCAAATCTTCTCTGCTCAGGGCGCCGATAACCTCAGGTAAGCCAAGCACCGATCTGCCGAAACTCTGATCCATGTACGCATTTTCATTATGCTTATCAAAAACAATATCATCAGGCGAATCATTAGTTCTGGCTATCTCTTGTGCCACTACCAGCCTTTCCTTCTCTAGCTCTTTTTCATCAAACACAGAATTTATCAAAATATCAGCCAGCATACCTAGGACAAAAAAAATATATTCTTTTTCTTTCAAGATTTTTACGTGATAAACTGTAGCCTCACGACCTGTATAAGCATTAAAGTAACCACCTATATTATCAAACTCCTCTGCGATTTGCTTTGCACTACGAGTTTTGGTTCCTTTAAAAGCCATGTGCTCCAAAAGGTGAGATATGCCATTGATTTCCTTATCCTCATAACGACTACCCACCCTCACCATTACGTGTATTGAAACCGTTTCAACACTTTTTAAAGTATCAGTGATTATCTTGATATTATTATCTAGCAATGAACATTCTACCATGTCAGTCTCCTTGTTAATTTTATGTTAATAAACAGAGTACAAATTGTACAAAATATAGATAAAAAGTAAAAAGTTGAGCAGATTAGTCGTCAATATAGTAAACCATACACAATAATACCAAGACTTCTACACAAGTTATAGAGAAATTTAATGCATTATTGCAATGTAGATAAACGATATCCTTGAATCCCGCGACAGAGTTTGTCCACTTTTCTTAAGAGTTGATATATAAAGGGATAATGAGTTTCTCACAGATTTAGTCACATTAAACTGTGACCTGTGGAAAATGCATTGGATAAGAGTTATTCACAATATCAACACTACTAATATCATCAACTACCAAGTATACTATACTTAAGATAATATAAAAGAACTGTAAATGAAGGTAACAGAAACTATAAAAAAACAAATAACAAAAACAAAACCGATATGGTTAATGAGGCAGGCAGGCAGGTACTTACCTGAATACTTAAGTATACGTAGTAAGCACAAAGATTTTATGGAGATGTGCTGTAACAAGGAAGAGGTGGTTAAGATTACGCTTCAACCCCTAAAGCGTTTTGATTTAGATGCAGCAATTATATTTTCAGATATACTGTTGATATTAAACTTGATGGGATTGAAGGTTAAGTTCAAGGATGGACCTTCAGTGGCAAAAGTTACACCAGAGCAGTGTATATCTATGTTAGATTTACCTAAAAAAGAGCTTCTACCCGTTTTAGGAGCAATTTCTGATGTTAGAAAAAAGCTTGATAGAGAAAAAGACCTAATAGGTTTTGCCGGTGCGCCATGGACTGTTGCTAGCTATATATTTGAAGCGGATGATAGAAAAAGTTTTACTAATATTAGGGCTCTTGCTTATAAAAAACGTGGTGTGTTCAAAGAGATAATTGATAGATTGGCAGAGATAACCGCTGATTATTTAATTATGCAACTGGAGGGCGGCGCTGATCTGTTGCAGATTTTTGATAGTTGGGCAGGTGTTCTGCCGGAAGATGAGTTTGAGGAATGGGTGATCAGGCCTACTGCAAGGATTGTGGAGCTAGTTAGAGCGAAGCATCCTCAAGCCATAATTATAGGTTTTGCTAAAAGTTCAGGCTTGAATGTCAAAAAATATACCAGTCTGACTGGTATATCTGCTCTTGCTTTGGATTATACTGTTCCTATAAGATGGGCAGCGGAAAATTTAGAGTTGCCCCTGCAGGGCAATCTTGATCCTGTTTTGCTTGCTAATGACCTCGATTTGGCTTTGGAGCATACCAGAAAAATTCTAGAGATTACGAGGGATAGAGTTTTTGTATTTAACTTGGGGCATGGCGTTTTGCCGAATACTCCGGTTGATCATGTGAAGAAGTTGGTAGATTTTGTAAAAGATTATAGCAGTTGATGCTGGATCTGTGTCTACATCCATCTTTTTAAAATTTTAAGATCTATTCAGAATTTTTATTGAGTTATTTTGAATATTTTTCTCAGAAAGCCCGGAGCAAAGGCAGTAAGTGGATTTGCTCCGATTAGCGGGTTATTGATATCACCAATCAGCGAATAATCTATGCCAAAAAAGAAACCTTTTCCTTCGCCACCAGTTACTATCTTGCCAACAAATGGTATTTTTTCTATGCCATGGTTTATTATATAAAATGGAATTACCGTTCCTTTAAGGTTGGTAGAATTCTTTTTGAGGTTGACCGTGCCGGTTGTAACTATTCCAAGTGATATTCCCTCAGCAAGGCTTCCTTGTGTAAAAATAACCCCGTTTTTATAGCTAAAAGGAATAAATAACCTTTTGAATTCTATTCCGCTTCTATCTAGCGTGTTCATTAATCCTTCGAAAGAAGCGATTGAAAGTATCTGAGCAAGCACTGGTGCTTTGGTGAGTCTGAAATTTTCTATAACCACCTCGCCTGTGCATTTATCTTGTTCTTTTAGGTTGAAATAGAATAATAAATCTCCTTTTTTTATTGTATCAGAGATGTTGAGCGCTTGTAGCAACAATCCAGCGTTATTGGTAGTTAATTTTATCTCACCATCTTTGTACATTGACTGCAGTTTAAAAGTTTTATTTAATTCTGCTTGCAAATATCCATTTTTGCATTGCCTTTCTATACAATCTACGTCCATTTTTACATTATCCAGCCGTACTTCATCTTTCATTATTGCTTCATCAAGCATAATTAGGATTTTGTTTCTTTGCTTTACGTTTTTCTCTCCTAATATTCTTAATATGCTAAGCTGACTTAGGTCTATAATTTTACCATAAAGCTCAACTAGGTTATTTGTTTTGTCTTTTTGGGCAATCAGGGTGAAGTTATTATTTGCCGAAGTTAGGTTCTGGAGAGTAATATTATATTCCTCAGCGGAGATATTTCCTGAAAGATGGCTGATTTTTAGCGTTTCTGCGTCAACACAGAGGTCTCTGATATAGAGATCATTTTCTTTTAGCGTTAAATTCAGATCTACTTTGCCACTAGCGCCTTGTTCTTTGTTAATGTTAAGTTCGTTAATCATAAAAGCAGTATTGGTGATATCTAGAGTTCCTTGTAGCATATTACTCATATCTTCTGTTTTGCCCTTGATATCTATATTAACTATCCCATTTATATCTTTTAGTATTTTTATTTTTTCCAGATATTTTGCTGCTATTTCGCCCTGAACTGCATAAGAGGTTACGTTGTTATTGCTTGCAATTTCCACAGCTATACTATGCCCGTCTAGCATGCCCGTTCCTTTTAACCTTAATTCACCATCCTGGTAATCTATTTTTAATGCACCATCTGCAAAATTAATATCCTCTATAATATTATCTATCTCTATATCTTTTGCTTGAATTTTTAATTTGGTTTCTGTTCTGTTTAGATTTGAGATTGGTATATTAAAATAAAAATCAGCCCCTGTTACTGCACCTTTGGTGAGATTAGGCAAATTTAGATTTATTTTGTCTTTTATCTTAGGATATATTTCTATTGCCTGTTCAGCTTCCCCCTTGGCCTCTCCCTGAATTTTTATATTAGCTTCAGGAGATGTTATATTTTCTATACTTACGCTACCCCACAAGTCCACTTCATTTATTGTTGCTTTTTTAACCTCCAAATTGATATCATTTTCTGAAATGTGCAATATACCTTCTAAATTTTCTATAGGCTTTACATCATTATTAGCTTTTATACTGACGCCTCTCACAGCTGAAGTGACATCAGCTAGTTTTATCTTGTTGTTGTTTATAACTACTGTTCCGCTTGTCTTGTTTATTTTTCCATTAGTGATGTTGCTTCTAAGCCAGTTACGTGTTTTTTTTGACCAGTTGAGCGGCCAGTATTTATAAATTTTCTCTGTATCTAAATCTTCTATAGAAATATCTAAATTTATATCGTTTTCTATAGTTCTGATGTTAATTTTTCCTTTAGCTAATATATTAATTTTCCCTAGACTCAAATCTGCATTTTCGATTGATAGAGTGTCGTTTGAAAGCGTTGTGGTTATGTCACCGCCAAATTCTTGTCTAGTAGGAAAATATTTTTTATTGAAAAAATCGCCATGTGCTGAGGTGATTTTAATATAGGATTCCTTAAGTTTAATATTTCTGGTGCCTTCCTTTAGATCTAAGCTAGATTTTATTTCTGCTTTCGAGCTGAAGTGTAAATCTTCTAATATTTTTATTTCTGGAGCGACGTAAATTAGTAGATCTGAGTCAAACTGTTGAAAGTTTAGTTTAATTTTCAGCTCATCTTGAATTTTTATTATTTTGGCTGCCAGGTCGATTTGTCTATCATTTATCTCGCCTTGTATGTCTGAATTTATTAAATAACCCGCCTGTTTTTTTGTTATCTGCGCGGACAACAAAGCTATATTGCCAAAAAGACAATTCTTGTTTTGTTTATTAATAATAATTTTTGCTTTCTCTAGGCTAAATAAACTGTTTCTTATATCTAAATTTTCTATTGAATTAATAATATTTATATATTGATTGCTGCCTTGTTCAAGATTAAGATATGCTTCTGCTTGATAAATAATTATTTTTTTTATATAACTTCTTTTAGTTATTAACCCGAACAGAGAGACAGTTAGACTGGCTTTAGGTATGTTTATTTGATTATCTTCTTTTTTTATTTTTACCTTATTTAGGATGATTTCTAACGTGTTTATGTCGTTAAAATTGATAAAAATATCCTGCGCTTTAAAATTGACATTCCCAAGCTTTTTTTCTATATGTTTGCCTAGATAATTCGCAGGTATCTGTTTGTTATATTTGCCGGCTATAGCTAGTGTTGTTAGGAGTAGTGCTGCAGCTATAGCTAGTGTATATGCGAAATATTTTAATGTTTTAACTAGCATATTTCTACATATAAGGTCTACACTATTTTTATATAGGAATTTAATTAGCCCCTAGATAATAAAGCTTTTTCTAAAAAGCCAATCAAGCAGTTGCTTGTGCCTGATTGGCCTAGATAATGAATCTTAAAATTTATTTTTTTGCAGCATACAGCAATACTGCCAAGACATCAAAACTGATCCTGGTGTGACCAGTATGTATCACTGCGCTTGCATTTCTTTCTTTAGTTGGAGATAAATAATTTGTAACTATCATAGTAAGCTCTTTGCCAAAAAGCTTACTATGAGCTTTGCGCATTTTTTCATGCTTTGTAGCCTTGTGCTCTACAAGCTCAACCGCTTTGTCTTTGAGCCCAAAAACATCAATTGCTGTGCTAGTAAAGTCCACGCCTTTGTTAATGACATCCAAAGACTCCCCGGCTGCCTTTTCAAAGCCAAAAAACGCTATATCCTGCACTGATGTGATCCCACCTACTGTTCCAACAATACTAAGCGTTGAATCAGTTAATCTTTTAACAAAGTATTCAGTAAGATTTTTTGGGTTTTTATTGACCTCTCCTATGACTATCTTTAGAGTACCATTCTCCAAATCTATTCCTTCTTTCCAGTGCCCGTCCTTATCTAGTGTCTTGGCTATCATCTCTGTATCAGGGCGTTCTAAGAGAAATGCTATTATATCACCCATACACCCTTGGAAGCCGTAATCCATTGCTTGTATGTTAATTTTGCCGGTTATTATCTCTGCTCCTGGTGCAAGCACTCTCTCCAAAGCGCCCATATGTTCACCATAGATTGAGGTATTACGCACATATCCGTATTTTACTTTTGCGTAAGAGTTTGTTGCTGTTACCAAAAGAAGAGGTAATAGCAATATAGAAATTTTGGGTTTCATGTAAGGCTCTTTTTGAATTATTGTTCGTTAGTGTTAACCTTATTTAAGGCCTTATAACAACAATTTTTTGCCATATTTCTAACCTTTGCCATGTAAGATGCATGTTCAGTTGTGCTCAAGCCCTTCCTTGATTCTAATAAATTTAATATATGACAGGCTTTTAAGCATTGATCATATGCAGCCTCTGAGAGATCCTTTTCCAACAGGATGTTGCATGCGTCCTGAATGCTGATAAAACTAGATGTCAAAAATTCGATATCTGCATATTCTGCTGCGTACGCAGAGAAGCTTTTTTCATTTTCTAAAAATAAATCTCCATATTTTGTCCCCTTGTTGTTCCATTTGATGTCAAATATCGTCTCAACTTCTTGGATATGCATCGCTATTCTTTCCAGTCCATAAGCTAACTCACCAGCTATGCAATCTATCCCTCCTATTTTTTGCATATAGGTGAATTGTGAAATCTCCATGCCATTACATCTTATTTCCCATCCCAGGCCATGTGCCCCGATGCTCGGATTTTTCCAGTCATCTTTTATGAACTTGATGTCATTTTCTTTGGGGTCTATGCCCAAACCAGCTAGACTTTTTATGTAGAGATCTTGTAAGTTCTCAGGCGAAGGTTTTAATATTACCTGATATTGATGATGCTGGTATAATCTATTAGGGTTGCTTGCAAAGCGGCAATCCGCAGGACGGATGGAAGGCTGCAGATAAGCTGCCCTCCAGGTTTCATTTTGTATTGCCTTCATTACAGTTGCGGGGTGTAAAGTCCCGGCTGCGACTTCTGTGGTGTAGGGTTGCAAGAGCACACACCCGAATTTGCTCCAGTAATGATCTAGATATTCTATTATTTCTTCAAAACTTTTCATTAAATCTTTAGGCTAATAGTAAAAATTTATTTAGATACCGAAAGATACTTTGCTGCTTAGTTAGATTATGCGACTCCATACTCAATTTCCTCTGTGATCTTGGTCTCTTCACTTTCAGCCTCTCCCATTTCGTTATTTGGTTTTGCTTCTGTACAGCTAGTGGTTTGTTCTTCGCAATCCATTTTTTTGACTGTTTTATCTTGTTCATCTTTGACTGTTTTATCTTGTCTAAGATGCGTTTCTCTGGATTGGTTATTATTATCCTTAGAAGAGCCCTTCTCATCACTGTGGCTGTACACATAAACTATGGCTCCTGTTAGACCTATGAATGCAAATAATGCTATAAAAAATGAGATTACAGGTGATACTAAAATTACTGCTGCTAATAAAAAGTACAGACCTAAAACTACAGCAAAATCAGCGGCTACTGCAAAAAATATCCAAGCTGGGGGGCCTGCAGTAACTTTCGC
The DNA here is from genome assembly GCA_014132315.1 of Rickettsiales bacterium. Classification (GTDB taxonomy): domain Bacteria; phylum Pseudomonadota; class Alphaproteobacteria; order Rickettsiales; family BLZN01; genus BLZN01. The sequence goes on from BLZN01000117.1 coordinate 19,670, forward strand.
TACCGGAACTACTGGAACTACTTTTGTCTTAGGTCCTACAGCAGTTGTGTGCACTACCTTTGTTGGTGTTGCTACTGGAACTACTTTTGTCTTAGGTCCTACAGCAGTTGTTGTCGGGCGAGGGGGGTTGCTTTTTAGCTCTTTTTTGATAACTGGCTGCGTTGGCTTAACCGTTGGTTTTTCTAAGACCTCTTTTGTCTTAAAAGTTTTTTTAGTTAATGGAGGTGGCATTGTTGCCTCATTTAATTTTATCTATAGTAAATTATATTTTATAATTAAATTATAGTCAATTTATTTTTAATTTAGTAATTTAACCTATAGCAAAAAGAAA
>BLZN01000118.1 GCA_014132315.1 Rickettsiales bacterium
GAAATACTAGAAAAGATGGGAGAGGCATATCCGGAGATAATCAAGGCAGCTAGCTTAGTGAAGGAGACTTTTAGGCTTGAAGGAGAGGTATTCATTGCTACTTTAGAGCGAGGGATGAGATTTCTGAGACAGGCAATAAACAATCTGAGGCAAGGCAGCACACTTCCTGGCAAAGATATATTCAAGCTTTATGATACTTACGGCTTTCCTCTGGAGACCACCAAAGAAATTTTGAGTGAATACGGCATCAAATTAGATCTCGTGGGTTTTGAGGCAGAGATGGCAGTGCAAAAATCAAGGGGGCGTCAGTCTTGGATGACAATTCCCAAAAATGTTTTGCCGCGCATTGCCTGTAACCCAACCGTTTTTGTCGGATATACTCAGACGGA
>BLZN01000119.1 GCA_014132315.1 Rickettsiales bacterium
GATGACTATAGCCAGTTCTACGAGGGTGAAGGCCTTCGAAGATCTGAGCACGGCTGTTTTTTACTTTTTATAATGAAAGATTGTAGCAGTCTTTTTTTAATTTGCAATGCAAAATAAGCAGTAATCGATAAAAAATTTATGGACATAAGATGTTTAATAAAATATATTAATATTCAATTTTTGAATATTAATTAATAACTTCAATTTCCTCAATCCAAATTACAACCCCTATGCCTTGCTTCATGCGGCCTCCTCAAGTCCTGGTCCTCTCTGGATACGGCTTAAACTGTGAGAACGCGATCCTAAAAAATCAAGTGCATTTTATCAAGTGCTTGTTGTAAAATATTTGCTGCAGCAACTTTGTCATCCAAACTCTTCGCTTTTTTCCTAGATAAATTTGCTTCTTTTAGGATGCGAGTGGCAATGATTGTCGAAAATCGCTCATCTTGTAGATATATTGGATAGCTACCAAAGAGCCTTGACATCTTTCTAGATAACTTGAGTGCGAATCTGTGCACTACCTGGCACCATTCGTTTTCCTGCCCGTCATAAAAATCAAGTGGCAGCCCCACAACGGCAGCCAGAGCGCTATTATCAGCGATAATTCTGCTGATTGCCTCCAAATCTGTTGCGGTTGAACGGCATTTATAAATGCTATGTGCGGTGGCGATCAGGTGCGTAGTGTCGCTAAAAGCAATGCCGATTTTTTTCTCCCCAATATCCAGACCTATTATCCTATGTCCGGCTTTTATTGCTTTGGCAAATTCTCCGATTTCTCTATACAGCATTTTATTGAATATTTTTATTGCTTATAGCTGATATCTTTTGCATTCAAGCTCCTGAGCAGAGCCTGCCAATCTCTATAACCAAGATCCTGCTCGAAATTTAATAGATCCTTATTGGTTTTTCTGCATATTTCCTCATCCGGCATCACTAAATTATCCCTGCCTGCTGCTATGGCACTGCACTGCACCTTGCAGGCCTGCTCCAGGTGATATGCATAAAAAAAGGCTTCGTGAACAGTGGAGCCACAGGTTATGGTGCCGTGATTACGCAGAATCATTGTTTTATTTTGCCCTAAAGCATCTACAAAAGAATAATTATCCGCATCAAGCTCCAAAGAATTATAATCATAATAAGAAATTTTGTCATACAGATGTAATGCGAATTGACTAATTGGCAACAGACCGTCTTTCATTGCAGAGACAGTAACACCGGCAGTGGTATGTAAATGAAAAATTGCATTAATATCAGACCTGCTCTTGTATATATTTCCGTGTATCACATAGCCAGTTTTGTTATATTGAAATTCTTTTCCCTCCAGAACTTCTCCCTCCAGACTCACCCTAAGCAGTGAAGAAGCTGTGACATCCGCAAATAACATGCCAAAAGGATAAATGAAAAAGGTGTCGCCTATACTGGCAGAGATATGAGTGTACGTTAGGTCATCCATGCCAAATTCTGCACATATGCGATATGCAGCGGCAAGATTTTCACGAAGTTGCTGCTCTTTCATGATTAAAGAATAAATAAATCATATTGCTGATTAAACTACAAATACATAGCAATGTAAATCAAGTAAGATAATATGCAAAATTTGTTCTTTGGGCTGCATTTTATCAAGCAGCAAGAAAAACTCTTTTATTGAAAAATTTACTTTTATCTGTTATCTATATAGGAAGGTAAATAAAAAATAGGAGCTTGCAATGGGAAAAAAGCGAAAAATACAGGAGACTAATCCAGGTTATGAGGATTATCAAGCAGCATTAGCTGAATTAAAAGATCAATATCAACTCCACAAATCAAAAGAAATAATTTATGCTCTTATTGATAACATAACATTTGACCAAGCGTACAAAGCAATCTTGCAAGAGCGAGAGGATAATATAGGAAAAGCCAAGCAAATAGACAACAAAAGAAGATCTGAATGGCTTTTGCAAATAGTAAAGCGCAGTAGCACCCAAACAAGTAAAAATGCATTTCGAGATTGCATAGACGATATAGTACAGGATCAGTATCAGGAGATGACAGGATTGAGCCTAGAAGAGCAAGTTACTAAAGTGGAAGAACTTAAAAAGAAGGATAAATCTTTTGTGGAGCAAGAAAAGAAAAAGCGTCACACTGTGGATGATATAACAAGAGATATGCGAGGAATGGACATTGGTTGATTCTAAAATGTATTCTGATATATAATAGTTAGCACATTAACATAAAGCATTGTATGGGGTGGTACCTGGTATCATGGCGGGGTCTTAAGATCAGTCAGCAGCCCGAATATCCAGATTTGGAAAAATTAGAGATAATTGAGCAGAGACTGCGCGTGCTGCCACCCTTGGTTTTGGCTCAGGAAATTCTGGGGCTAAGAAATTTATTAGCCGGTGCTGCTAAATTTAATAACTACTTCATAATACATGCTGGGGATTGCGCAGAAGGTTTTACTGGATATGATCTAGTCAGCACCAGAAAATATCTAGCAATCCTCAGGCAAATGGCCAGGATATTAGAATCTGGCACAGAGAAGCAAACAGTTTTAATTGGCAGATTTGCTGGACAATTCGCTAAACCGCGCTCAGAGCCATTCGAAAAAAGAGATGATGTCGTGCTGCCGAGCTATCAGGGAGATATGATAAATGAAATTGAATTCACCACAGCAGCGCGTGTCGCGAAGCCGATTAATTTGTTAAAAGCATATCACCATGCGCGCAGAAAGATTAAATATCTTAATATGATTTGCGGTAGCGAAAAAATAAAAAAAATTTATACTTCTCATGAGGCGCTGCTGCTTAATTATGAACAAGCAATGACCAGGAAGATCGATGATGAATATTATAATTTATCTGCACATATGCCATGGATCGGCAACAGAACTAGGAACCTAGATGAGGCACATATAGAGTACGCACGCGGCATTGCAAATCCAATTGCTATTAAAATAGGACCAGAGATAACGGCTGATGAGCTGCTGCAGCTGATCCGCAAGATCAATCCGCGGAACGAATTAGGCAAAATGATTTTAATCGCCAGAATAGGGTGCAAGCTCATTGCAAGGCTCTTGCCGAGACTGATGCAAGCAGCAAAGAAAGAAAGGTGCAACGTAATATGGATATGCGACCCTATGCATGGAAACACGGTTAAGTTGGGCAATAAGAAAATCAGGAAATATGGCGATATACTAAGCGAAATCAAACAATTCTTTGAGATTAGCAGGGGAGAGGGGGTCTATCCCGGGGGGATACACATCGAGATGACTGAGCAAGAAGTCCAAGAATGCGACGTGCTGTGTCCAGAGCAAACATACAGGTGCGACCCTAGGCTGAATGGCAAACAAAGCTTAGACTTGATGTACCCCTTGCTCAGGAAAATAAAACAAAGAGAATAGTGCTTGTTAGCATGATATCATATAAAAGGTATATGTAAAAGATAAATATTGAGGTTATCGGAAAATAGTTATTTTTCCAATTTTGAGCCGAATTCGGGTTCGTGGGTATATATCTTATTATTCCTGATAGATGTGTAATATCTTGTTCTCTTACAATCGATGGCGGATGTGAAACCGTCGTGCATTACTCCGCAAAAATCGGGATGGCCGGGAGCAAAGCCGCATTGCTTGCAAACGACTGTGCTTTGAGCAGAGGTGACATATACAGGGGTCCTGGGTTGGACGCTTTGTATATTACCGTCCGCTTCGGCTTTTTTAGCCACGATCAGAGACAAATCAGTTTTTGATATTATGAGATCGGAACAGCCGAATTTTTCGAGATCGGCTTGAATTTGAATGTAAATATCTATCTTGGCTCTGTGAAGTTTTTCAAGGAGGTGGGCAGGTAGTTTATTTTTTAAGTCTTTTAATGTGAGTTTTTATATGTTTATTCTCTTTTTGTCAGTTTTCCGGAATTTCCGGAGAACTGAGTGTGTTTATAATTATATTTATATATTTGTACGTACATACGTACCGGATTTAAACGTATGCTCTGTAAGGTACTTTATATTTTCATATATATTGGCCTCCTCCTAGTGCTCCTTGCACGCTGCTTCCGGCAAGCCTTGTTCCTGCCGCTTGATTATCTTTAATATCTCTTACTCCTGTTGGTTGAATTTGCCTATCCGGTGATCCCTTGCCAGACTCCTGCGGCAGATTGTCGCCTGATTCTTTCATTGATACAAACGACTCTGTGCTTCCAGGAGCTTGCTTAGCCGCTGCTGCCCGTGCCTTCTGATTAACATTCTCTATTGCTTGATTCAATGTTGTCTGATATGTGCAGGCTTCTGTTAGCATTTGGTATGCTTTAGTATATTTCTTTTTACATTCAGTAAATTCTTTTTCTATGGTATTGTCAAGAATGAATAAGAACTCATCCTGCGTTAATTTATGTTTTGACTCTTGCAATAAATTCTTAATTCTGCTGCATTTTTTTATGTTATCAGCACCATACCAGTTTTTGCGTTGCAAATTGTTTTGCGCATCAGTTAAAAATCCTTTGTATTTGCAGTCTGCGTCGTAAAGCTTTAATCCATGTCTAACAATCTCAACTTCATCTGCCAATTCCTTTGACAAAAACTCTTCCACTTTAGTCAGACACTTGTCCACGCAATGTAATGATTGCTTTATAATTTTCTTGCCCTCTTCTAAAAAACCATCCTTAAGATTATCATTGAGTTCACCCACATATGATGGTTCCCAGTCTTCTTCAAGAAGCTTAATTCCATTATCCAACTTTTCTTCCATCCTTTGCACATTCTCGGGTGTATTCTCAAATCTTGAGTGGTCCTTTATATATTCCAATAACACATACGCAACAAGTAAACGGTATACTGCCAATGCTTGTCTTTCTTTACCCCAATGATTCTCGCTCCAATTCTCTATGAGTTTTTGCAATTGAATCGCTTGTCCACGCATATCTGCTATTTGTTCTTTGCGTTCAATCTTATCAGAGTTATCAAGCAAATCTACAAAGAATGTGTCATATATGTCCAATAATTCAGCTTTATAGCCTCTCTCTTTTTCTTTGCTATGCGAGTAATACAAATTACATTGCGCTGCATCAGGATAGGCGAGTAAATAATTCCAACCATGTGGATCAGGCCCTGTCTGGATCTTTAGGTTAAGAATCCAAGCACCAGAAATCAAAAAATTTTTAAAGTGAAGTATTAGAGGCCTAATATCTGTTCCGGATAATTCCAAAATTTCCTTATCCTGCTGGCCTTGCTGCTGCCTAATTTCATACAAAAGGTTATCGTGAGCTGCCTTTAGACCTATATAATTATATCCTAATTTGCTCATTTCTGTTTTCCACTTGGTCATAAATAATTTCTTAAGTAATTATAATTAATATTCTAAAGATATTTGCGCTGAAAGTCCAGCATTATGCAAAATATCTCTCTAATAACTAATATTAATTTTTAAGCTAGACTATCCAGCCTCCAACGGGCCTTGGGAGCAAAACTCAGGTCATCTATTAAGTCGCCTTTCAATTTTTCTATCCCAACCCACCCTATCATTGCGGCATTATCGGTACATAAACCAACCGGCGGGGCAACCATTTCTATATTGAAGTCCTCTGCTGTCTTTAGCAGACGTTCACGCAAATACTGATTCGCTGCTACTCCTCCGGATATAACCAGGGTTTTTGCCTGAGGGCAGGAAGATCTGAGCTTTTGTAGAGCCATATGCACTCGATTTTCCAATACATCCCCAACTGCAAGCTGAAAAGCGGCACAAATATCATTGATGTCCTGGTCGCTGAGTTCTCCCAAAGAATCAATCAAAAGCCTGGTGGCAGTTTTTAGGCCAGAAAAAGAAAAATTTAGATTCCTCTGCCTTATAATTGGTCGCGGTAATGCAAAACGACCCTTGTCTCCTTCAGCAGCCCTGGCCTCCACAGCCGGACCCCCGGGATAAGCTAGGCCCAGCATCTGTGCTACCTTGTCAAAAGCCTCGCCCAAAGCATCATCAATGGTAGAGCCCAAAACTTGATATTGGCCAAGCCCTCTGCAGATCACAATCTGACAATGTCCACCAGAAATCAGCAGCAGCAAAAAAGGGAAACCCACATTGTCGGTCAAACATGCAACCAGGGCGTGCCCCTCCAAATGATTCACTGCAAGAAAAGGTTTTTTGGCAACATCAGCAATAGCCTTTGCCATGGTCACGCCCACTATCAAGCCGCCAATCAGGCCAGGGCCGGCAGTGGCAGCTACTGCATCGATCTCGCTATAATCGAGATTAGCATGCTGCATGGTGGCCTCAACCAACCTGTCAAGATTCCTGATATGAGAACGGGCAGCAATTTCCGGCACAACCCCGGAATATTTTTGATGCTCATCAGATTGTGAATGAATATTATTCGCAATAATATTTTTTTCACTATCTACGATAGCTACCGCAGTCTCATCGCAGCTGGTCTCGATAGCCAGTACTTTCAAATAATTGGCCACTTAATGCAGCACAGACAGCAGCTGTTTATAATTATCCTTATTATATTTTCCCTGCACATGACTCATTATCCTCCCATCTCTGTGCAGCAAAAAAACATGCACATCGCTATCTTCTACATTTAATGATGCTCTGAAACTCTTCAGATCAGTATATAAAGTTAGCACATAATCTCTCTTCTTTTCATCTTTTATGGCAGAATACATTTTTCTATCAATGAAAAACGCAAAACCTAAAGTTTTCCAGAAACTGGAAATTACGGGAATCTGATACACGTCGAGCCCGCCAATGTCATATAAGGCATCAAACCATTCTTCTACTAAGGCAGTCTGGCTGCGCCTAAAGCCAAAAATTACGGCATTATACTCCTCCTTGAAGTCTTCGGGTATAGAAATTACTTTTTTGTTTAGGTTCCTTGATGTTAAACTAGGAAAATCTTTAACTGCTGCAAGGCAATCAGCAGCATTTATAATAAATATCGTAATTAAAAGTTTAACTATTCTCATCTAAGAGGCCGCAAACTGAATAATAAGCAGAACGCTATCACGTTGCCAAGATAAAAACAATATGTTATCTTAGATTTACTTTATAAACATAAACAAGATGTCAAACAGTATCATTGCAGAACGACTAAGCTCGATCAAACCCTCCCCCATACTTTCTATCAACAGCAAAGCCAAAATGCTGGCTGCCCAAGGAAAGCCAATACTTGATCTCAGTGCTGGCGAGCCAGATTTTCCCACTCCGCAAAATATATGTCAGGCCGCCAAAGATGCAATGGATCAAGGAGAGACTCATTATACAATTTGTGACGGCACAGTAGAGCTGAAGCAAGCGATAATTGATAAATTCAAGCGCGAAAATGGTCTTGATTACCAAATTAACCAAATTAGTGTCAGCGTAGGTGCAAAAAAAATATTATACAATTTATTTCTGTCAACAGTGAATCCAGGTGATGAAGTTATCATGCCGGCGCCTTATTGGGCTTCTTATCCGGATATGGTTGCCCTGGCAGGAGGCAAAGGCATCATATGCCACACCAACGAAAGATTCATATTAGAGCCCCACACCCTGGAACAGGTCATCACTCCGAAAACAAAATGGCTCCTCATCAACTCTCCTGGCAACCCAAGCGGCGCAGTATATACGAAACAAGATCTGGCGAAACTAGCAGAGGTATTGCTGCAGCACCCTCATGTGCACATCATTAGCGATGATATATATGAGCACATAATTTATGGGAAAAAGCAATTCTGCACCATGGCGGCAGTTGAACCGAGGCTTTATGAGCGCACTTTTACTGTCAATGGCGTTTCCAAGGCATATGCCATGACCGGATGGCGCATAGGATATGTCGGAGGAGGAAAGCCTGAGGTGATCAAGGCAATGGCTAAGATCCAATCTCAAACCATCGGTTGTCCATCCTCGATCTCGCAAGCCGCAGCAGTTGAGGCGCTAAACGGCCCGCAAGATTTCATAAGCGATAGAAATGTAGCATTTCAAAAAAGAAGAGATTATCTAACCGGGGAAATAAATTCTATTGATGGCCTGGGATCTGGGACTCCGGATGGGGCATTTTATCTGCTCATTAGCTGCCAGGATCTTGTTGGTAAAAAAACCCCTGGGGGCAAAATCATCGCAAATGACAGGGATTTTTGTGAGTATCTTCTGGAGGATTGTCATGTCGCGACTGTCCCCGGAATAGTATTTGGATGTGAAAATTTTTTCAGAATTTCATATGCTACTCAAGATGAAGTCCTAAAAAAATCCTGTGAAGCCATAAGAGAAGCCTGCCAAAAACTAAAATAATAAACAAAAGATAATAAACAATGGTTATTTTAGTAATATCCTATCTAATAGGCTCTATTCCTTTTGGGCTGATCATAACAAGGCTCGCAGGCCTAGGAGACCTCAGGAAAATAGGCTCGGGCAATATTGGTGCTACTAATGCATTAAGAACTGGGAACAAATGGGTAGCCATATTAACTCTAATTTTGGATGTTGCAAAAGGCATAGCACCAGTATTACTAGCAAAAACATATGGTGACAATTTTTGCTTGGCTGGTGTGCTGGCGACAATTGGGCATATATTCCCAGTCTGGCTAAAATTCAAGGGCGGAAAAGGCATCGCCACCAGCTTTGGTGTGGTGGCAGCGCTTAACTGGCAAATTTGCATCATCGCCCTTCTAGTATGGCTGGTAATATTCAAGCTCTACAAATATTCCTCATTATCCTCAATAACCGCAATGCTCACTGCCAGCTGTCTGAGCCCCATCTACGCTACGGAATCAGAATTCTATGCTACACTCGCCTTAAGCCTAATCACAGTATTGCGCCATAGACAAAACATAGTTAGGCTGATAAATCATCAGGAGCCAAAAACATCAGTTGGCTAATATTCTCCGGAGAGTCACGCAGATCTCCATCCCTAACTTTATCTCTTGACATATCCGCCGCTCCATGAGCATGAAATACTTCTCCTACTTAATCATCTATTAAAATCATCAATGGATCGTTCTGTGTCAGTTTAGCTTCTCAATATGTGTGCCTTGAGAGCAGATTCTTTTTGGGTTTGTTTACGACATCCTCTGTCTCTAAGCAAGGTCTCTGGTTACGGCTCTTTGTTATTTCCATAATATCCATGCAGATTTCCTTATTGCGCGTCACCAATAACAGGCTCATCTGGATATATAAGAAAATCATAGCCTGGTCACCTGGGGCATGGGGGGATGTTTGTGCATTCTCCATTATTACAAATCGTCTTGCGTCTCTGCGCAAAAATCCGATTATTGGAAGGCATCTAATGTCCCAAATTGTTTCTTATGTAGGCTCTAAAGTTAGCAAATACAGAGCGTAGCTTGGTCGAGTTTTGGGTAAGCAGGCTGACAAAAAATAGAAAAAGCGGAGCAACACAAAGGCAGCTCCGCTTTTTCTCACAACTTATTAGTCGGTCTAGCCTTGCCCAGAAGAGCGACCTTTTTCTTCTGCTGGTTGCTTAACTACTTCTTCTGCCGAAGAGTCGTGCGACATCCCTGGCTGTTCTTTTGTCGCATCCTGTTCTTTTGTCGCATCCTGTTCTTTTGTCGCATCCTGTTCTTTACCACCCTGCATTGCTTTTACTGGTACTCCAGAATTCTCTATCTGTTCAAGTGTATACTCTCTGTTCATGAACACTAATGCAAGTAACACAAAAGGCGTCGTTATAACTATTAGAACATATTCAGCAGCAGCTTTTACCTTAGAACCATTCTCAGCATTCATAGCTATTTTTCGTAGTGCTAGCATAATCCTAAAAGCTTCAATGACCCCCACTCTCACAGCCGTCTGTGTTTGTTTGTCCTCTACTTCTTTTGCTTTGTCTGCTTTTACTACTGCTTCTACTTCTTTTACTTTTGCTGCTTCTACTTCTCTTGCTCTTGCTGCTTC
>BLZN01000120.1 GCA_014132315.1 Rickettsiales bacterium
TGTTTATATACTTTTGCTAGTTCTTCATATAAATCCTTTTTTTCTGCGGCTTTCGCATCTCGTTTCTGTTCGTTGCCTTATAAAAAATGGGTAAGCTTAGGGTCCAGACTTAAAAGATGCCGATGATAAGCATATCCCGCCGGCCTCTTACCTTCTCTTACTGTGCAAAATAATTGTTGAGTTTTGCTCTATCTTTTTGCTAATTTAGCAATACCAGGCGGCTCTGGGAGGCCATAACCCTTGCTCATCTGGGCTATGCGCATGAACTCCCAGGCTGTCTTCTGCCAACGATATCGCTGTCTTGGTTTTGCATGCAATATTGCTCTGCATGGGCGTGATATTGATCTACAAATTTCCTCTATATTAGCCACTGATAGTATATCTTATTATCTTAATATTAAAAATTCTAAAGAATTAACTTACCGTGATTTCAGATAAGCTTTATTTTTCGCTAAGTCTAATATTGTAGATGATTCTAAGTTATATAGTAACCAAGCTCATCTCACATTTCTTCTGCTTCAGAGGATTGTAACCAAGGTATAATGCTGCCATGGAGCTCAAGCTCAAAATTTGGCATAGTGCCTGTTACTGTGTAATCTTCAAAGATTTGAATATTTGCAACTCCGCCATCAAACCACTCAGCAAAGCAGCTGCATTCTGCATCTTGGTTAAAGGTAACATCAATATCACCTCGCACCCATTTTGTGTAACTTACTTCATCTATAAATGAAGACAAAACACCCATAACTTCGTCTGTGTCTTTGTCATGAACAGACAAGTAGAGAGAGCTTCCATTGTGCTCAGTGATTGATATATCCTGCTTTACCACTAAGCATTCATCTTGATCTTGCAGCTCAATTCTGTAGTCCCCTATATATTCTTGGTACATATTGATCCTCGCTTTATTAGTTTATAATAACCTCTTAACGTATCACAGCTCAATTCAATTTGGAATAATTTATACAATAAATAACTAAAAATTTTTTGGCGGAGCCAGTGAGCAGATCGTGCCCGGAAGCTCTGCTAGATGAGCCTTAATTTCTTTAGTGGCTTGCTTGCGATTACCATGATATAGATATTTGCTTGTAATTTTTTATGCGCATATTAATACTTAATATTTATTGATTAGTGATCATTGGTTTTGTTGTTATCAGAAATTTATGGTAATTGCTCTGCTTAAGGTTGAATTATTTTAATATATAGAGTATGGATATATTATCTTTTATGACCAGTTTATATATTATATGCTATGCGTTTTTTAAGGTTTGCTTAAGATAGACAACATAGAATATGTCGTGTGTAATTATATTATAATGCTCGTTCTATTAGATGGGGCTAAATAAAACCATATAACTAGCGAAATTATGTCTAATACTGGCCAAGTAAAAGCCGATCAATTATTCAAAGGTCTAACCAGGCCGCCGATGCTGTTTGGTGTGAGCTTTACTTTCGTGATGATGAATTTTATGGCCACGCTTGTTATATATATAATGCTCAAGGATCTGAGGATACTTATAGTAGTGGCGCCGGCCTTGCACATAATCGGCTATATAATTTGTTTTAAAGAGCCCTTGTTCGTAGAGTTGCTGCTGGTCAGGAGCCAGAAATGCACGAGATGCAGAAATAGACTATATCACAATGCCAATTCTTATGATGTATGTTGAGACTTAATAGATATAATCTGCCAAATTATAATGTCGCTCAGAGGGAGTATCACGAATCTGGCTTCATTCCCTATTGGCATCACTGGAATGAAGACACCATAATAACCAAAAACGAATGGCTAATGAAAGTCATTAAATTAAGCGGTTATTCCTTTGAGACGGCTGACGATGAGGATGTGGACATTAAAAAATCGGTCAGGAACCAGCTGCTCCGCGGCATGGCCTCGGGTTCTTTTGCGCTTTATTTTCATACTATAAGACGCAGACAAAATGCCTTTGAGGGCGAATTTGCAGGCAAGCACATGGGCAATTTGTTTGCTGATTATGTGAATTTTAGCTGGAATAAAAAACATTCCGGGCGCAAATCTTTTGTAAACGAGTTATATATCACCATCATAAAAAAAGCTGATGTTAAAGGCGCTGCAATTATAGAGCATATATTTAAAAAATTTAACCAGGTTGCTTCTAAATCAGCTTGGGAGTCTGATATGCGGGATAACTGTGAAGAGCTTGATGAAATTATAAATAGGGTAACCACTAGCTTCCGCGATTATTCTCCCAAGGTTCTGGGCCTGAGGAGAACCAAATATGGCACTTTTTCTGAGATTTTAGAGTTTATAAGCAAAATTGTTAATTGTGGTGGTGATTCCGCGGCGCTTGTTCATCCCGGGGATCTATCTCGCTATATTCCCAGCAATAGATTATATTTTGGGCCTAAATCAGTAGAGATCCTTGCCAAGAAAGGCGCTCCTCGCTATGCAGGAATTATTAGCCTGAGGGAATATGGCCAGAATACCTCCGCTGGGATGTTGGATAGCTTTCTGCAGTTGCCTCATGAGCTGGTAATCAGCCAGAGTTTTCATTTTACTAATAGGCAGGTGGCGATCAACAAGATGCAGATTCAGCAAAATAGAATGATTCAATCTGCAGATAAAGCGGTATCACAGGTAGTAGAAATTTCAGCCGCCTTGGATGATGCGATGAGCGGCCGGATTAATTTTGGTGAGCATCACTTGACCGTTATGTGCATTGCGGACACTCCTAAGTCGCTGGAAAATTCTCTCTCTTTGGCGCAGGTGGAGCTGGAAAATGCAGGTGTTTATGCCATAAGAGAAAAATGGAACCTGGAGCCTGCTTTCTGGGCACAGCTGCCAGCTAATTTTGATTTTATCGTCAGAAAAGCAGTAATTAGCACGCTTAATCTGGCAGGCTTTGCTTCGCAGCATAATTATCCTGTGGGCTCTAAATTTGGCAATCATTGGGGTGAGGCAGTGACTGTTTTTGACACCACTTCTGGCACTCCATTCTTCTTTAATTTCCATGTGCGGGATGTGGGGCACACTACGATTATCGGGCCAACCGGGGCCGGCAAAACGGTGCTGATGAATTTCCTCTGTGCACAGGCGATGAAATTTGAACCACGGTTGTTTTTCTTTGATAAGGACAGAGGGGCTGAGATATTTATCAGAGCGTTAGGGGGGCTCTACACCGTAATTGAGCCTAGGGAGCCCACCGGATTTAACCCCCTGCAGCTGGAAGACACACCAGAGAATAGAACTTTCCTCATTGAGTGGTTCAGAAGCCTGGTTACTGTACATGATAAAAGCATGAACAATGAGGATATAGCCAGGATTACTGAGGCCATAGAGGGTAATTATAAACTCAAAAAAGAAGACAGAACGCTCAAAAATGTAGTGCCATTTCTCGGGCTTGAAGGGCCTGACACCTTGGCTGGGCGCATCAGGATGTGGCACGGCGAGGGCTCGCATGCTGCTTTGTTTGATAATGAGGAAGATCTTATGGATTTTGGTGTTTCTGATGTTTTTGGTTTTGAGATGGGGAAATTGCTGAGGGATGAGGCTGCGCTTGGCCCAACCTTGCTGTATCTTTTTCACAGGATCAGCATTTCTCTAGATGGCACGCCCACCATGATTGTGCTGGACGAAGCCTGGGCCCTGATTGACAATCCCATATTTGCGCCCAAGATCAAGGATTGGCTAAAGGTTTTGCGCAAGCTGAATACTTTTGTGGTTTTTGCTACCCAAAGCGTTGAAGATGCAAGCAAAAGCGCGATTAGCGACACTCTCATTCAGCAGACCGCTACGCAGATTTTTCTGCCAAACCTCAAAGCCACTAGCGCATATCGCGATACTTTTATGCTCAGCGAACGGGAATATACCCTGATCAAACACACTGATCCTGGCTCCAGGTTTTTTCTGGTTAAGCAGGGGAATGATGCAGTAGTGGCCAGAATTGACCTACGCGGCATGGAGGATATCATTAGTGTTTTGTCTGGCAGAGCAGAGACGGTGAGACTGCTTGATAAAATCAGGGATGAAGTCGGTGATAATCCGGCAGATTGGCTGCCAGTTTTCTATGAAAAGGTTAAGGATGTTGAATAGATCGTCAAATAAGCTAGCAGCTATATTTTTGGTATTGTTATTGGTCCTGAGCCCTGGCCTGGCTTATGCTGCTAATTCTAAAAAAGGCCAAAATTCCTGTAATCCGAACGTCGAAAATTGTTCGCATCTTGCTAGTGTTCCTGAGTGTGCCGGTGCTGCATTTACCTCTGCCATTGCAGTAGTAGCAGGTCTGCTGCTTACCGCTAAAATGGCATATTCATTGATATATGCTCCAGAGCCTACCGGGATCACCAAAAAAGTTGGAATGGGGATGCTGGCTACGGCCGGTACTGCAATTGCATATTACGTTACTCAAATGCCAATAGCTTGCGCTTTAAGCTATGTTAGAGATCCAAAGGCAATTTTTACCAACAGCGGCGACCCTGATTATGGATCTTTCGCAGGGCAGATGAAAAAGGTTATTAAGGTGAGCGACCATGCGGTAAGATATGAGGCTACGTCAAATTATGAAGAAGCTGCGAACGCACCATATAGCAATTACATACGTGTATGCATGCGCAATCCTGGCCTTATATTTGCTAGTCTTGCTATTGCCTGCGCTGTTTTGAACGTATCCTGCCCCATTGCTCTGCCGGTGATGATCGGTGCGTTTATTGCTGCCGGCGCTATTGCAGGAGAGGCGGAGGATCCCGCTAAGTTTAAAGGCATCAAAGGATTTGTTGAAGAAGAAAGAAGATTTATAAGACAAGTGAAGGAAGATGCAGGCAAGGCTATGGCAGGCAACGTTGCTTTGCTCAAGTGGCTTACCACCTTTGCTGATGCAGATTGTATTCTCCTTTCTCCAAAGCCTGATGATGGCACAGGAGTTAAGCACGAAGGCTCTATACACACTTTTAAGTTCAAGTCTGGTTTTGTGGGCTCTAAGGTGTGTGCAATTCTTGCAGGCAACGCGATGCATCCTTTCCCCGTAACTCCGACTGTTGGCTGTCATTATAGAGAGCCCGCACCTCCCGCACCAATGTGCTCTCGTTCTGTGCCAATAAGGGGTGACGCAAGAAAAGACAGCAACGGCAAACCCGTTCCAGGCACCGGGAAAGGCAAAATCGTTGGTTATGATAATGCCAAATGTTTCAACTGCTATATTTCAGCCTCTTGTCATAGCGCCACCAATAGGAACACAAAGGCTTTTCTGCCGGTGACTTCTGTCATAGTGCAGTGCATCAAGGACTCGATGGACCTGGTCCTGTATGGTTGCATTGATTATCAATCTGGGAAACGTATACAGACGGGATTTTTAAAGAATGTGCAGAATAAGCTCAAAAAGACAGTACATGCGGTTTTGGCGCTAGCATTGATGCTTTTTGCAATGAAGGTTATTTTGACCAGCGAGCTGCCCAAGGGGGCTGAGTTATTCATATTATTACTCAAGTTTACTTTTGTTGTTTTCCTCACCAAAGATACGACTGAAGATGACGGAATGGCGCTATATAGCAAATACTTGCAGAAAATATCTTTGGGCTTGTCAGAATTAGTTCTGGATGCGGGCAATGACAGAGGATTGTGTGCCTATAAGGCCAGTGACTACATAGTGAAATCTGGTAGCAAAACATTTGATTATAGCTATCTTATGATTTGGGATAAGCTTGATTGCAGGCTTGCTTATTATATTGGTTCGCCTCTTACCAAGCTTGCATCTGCGGCAGGCCCTGGTCTAGTGGTGACTTTGGTATTTTTTCCTTTGCTCATATTGACTGCCGCTATATTTGCTCTGGACTTTGTGTTATTTATATTAATGTTAATATATTTCGTTATATTAATTACTTTAATAATATGGATAGTCTATGTCTATATTATGGCGATTGTGGCTTTTGGAATTTTGATTCTAGTCTCGCCGCTTTTTATTCCAATGATCCTGTTTTCCTATACCAAAAACTTTTTTGATGGATGGCTTAAGGAATTAATAGCATACTCGATATATCCAATAGTGCTGTTTGCCTTTCTCGGTTTTGTCTTTACTGTTTTTGATGATTTCTTCTTTGGTGATACGCAATTCGAGGAAAAAACAGCCAAGATTATGTCGCGCGATGTAAAATATTATTTTGTTAAGAATAATTGCGATCCTTCGGCACTTGGATGTATGCTTGGCAGTGTCAAATTTGCTACCAAACCTCTGATATTTAACATAAAAACTACTCAGTTTGATTCTGGTGTAGACTTAGGTCCTAAGTTTATGAGCAAACTTCTGATTGGATCCTTGCTGATGTTCCTGTTTTTTAACTTTGTAAGCATATTGACCGCACTGGCTGCTGAGCTTGCAGGCGGCTCTCGTGCTGCGATGGGGCTGGGAGACGCAGGTAGCTTCTATAACATGGCAGGTAAGGGCATTGGCAAGATATTTGGAGGTGCAAAAGCGGCGGGAGGAAAGACCTGGGAAGCTGGAAAATCAGGGTTTAACCAAGCTAAGGACAAGCTTCAGTCTAAGCCTCGTCCTAATGTTGATGTGAAAGCTAAATAATTTTTTAAATATTATGTTCAAGATCCTGCTCGCATTTCCATTGTTGCTTTTCCTGGGTGCTTGCGGTGACTATGGCGACTGTGTTTATCCTGACACTCTAACCAAGACTAAATATGAAGTGAAGGTGGATGCCAGGAAAACCACCTGGACAGAAGCCGGCTTCGACGTTTTGGATACTGAAAGATTGCTGATTAATATCATGAATAAAGGAGTGAATGTATGTATGCAGGAGGCTCAGGTATTGGTTGATCCTATAAATAGCGGGTGGACCAGTAGCGGAATTAGTCTGGAAAAGGGAGATCATGTGAGTTTTACTGCCGTGCCTGTGCTTGATAAGGTGGAGCTCACTGATTGCAACAATCCTCCTAGCGGCATCAAGGTGAATGACGTGGATAAGTGCAAGAACGGATTTGAGATGGACATAAACGGAGTAAAGAAAAAAACTCCACCCTATGAAGGCAGATTTTTTACTGCCCTTGTTGGCAGCGACATCAATGATAAGCGTTCTAATTTATATGGACAATGGCCACATAATAGCAATAAGTGGATACCGAATTTACCTATTGTTATGGTTCCTGATATTTATGATACTGATGATCGCCTGCCGCCACTGCCACAAGATGTCCAAGATGTGGTGGATAAACTATCTACTGACGCGCGCAAAGGACAGGAAAAGCTGAATTTTCGCTGTGGAAGAGGTAATTATAGAAGCAGAGGTCCGGACACCAGGATATCAGCATATACTTTAAATGACCTTTGCGACAATTTCTGCACCAAAGATAATTCTTTTAGTGGCTGTGTCTATACCATTGAAGCTGTCCCCACTAAGACTGAGAGGATTCAGGGAGAAGATGTGCCGATTGAGTCAGACCAGTATTTCTCACAGTTGATTGCCAAAATAGGCGGTAGCCAAAACATACCTGATGCAGAGCCTGATCATGTAGGTTTTGCTTATGCTGCCACTTCTAACAAACAAAAGTCTATCAAAATTAACTATTCATATGAGGCAATAGCAGATGGTCTATTGACGCTACATATATATGATATACCGAATTATTTCTATGACAATAAAGGGGGTTATCATGTGAATGTTGAACGGAGTTGTCCTAAAAAGAGCGAGGAGAGCCTATATATGTATATTGGCAAAACCCCTCCCAGAATGAATTCTAATGGAACTTTTTCGAGCATGAATGGCGTGTTCAAAATCGGCGCGGATTCTGAATATAGAATCAATGACGATAATACTCCCACAAAAGGTGATGTACATTTTATTGTTGCACATGATTTTAGGAGCAGCAACGTAAGTGCCGTGGGTGAGTTCGTAGTCCTTGCAGAAAAGCCTAGGGATCTTGATGCGAACATATCTGTAATAATTGAGGGAGTGGAGAACTGGGTTAAGGACACCTTGTATGGTAAGTCTGTGAATGGCAAGCGTTCGGGCGGTGTTGTTACGAGAATATATAATAATATTACTGGCTCAACATATCTCAAAAAAACAATCCAGGCTATGTTGATTTTATATGTGGCCATATACACCGTTGTTTTTTTGGTGGGTTTGAGTCGCGCTTCGCAGCGTGATCTGATTATAACTCTGCTTAAGTTTGCATTGTTGCTGCAGCTGACCGCGACCGATAGCTGGGACTTTTTTTATGGATATCTTTTTACGATATTTAACGAAGGAACGCAGGAGCTAATCGCTCTCTTCTCCCACAATGGAGAATTTAACAGCTCAACCAGGCATTTTGCTTTCGTGGACCAGACTCTTGGCAGGTTTCTCATTATGGAAACCTGGATGCAGCTTTTTGGTATGTTATTTGCCGGGCCAATTGGATGGATCTATCTTTTGCTTATCTTTTGGGGTGTTTGGGTATATATATGCGCCATAGTATCCGCAGTGATTGTTTATCTAATGTGTCTGGTGATGGTGGGTTTGCTGTGCTCCATTGCACCTATTTTTATTGCTTGCATACTTTTTAAATATACCCAAAAGATGTTTACAAATTGGATTAAGGTTTTAACTAATAATCTTGTCCAGCCTGTGATGATATTTGCCGGGCTATCCTTTCTAAATCAGATAATGAATGTAGTTATTTATAATTTACTTGGATATGGTGTTTGTCAAGGTTGCGCAATTACAATGGAGATTTCAGATGGCAATATTGGCAATTTTTGCTTAGCAAGTTTTCCAATGCCTATAGGCTACGAGCCCAATGAGGATATAACATCTAGAGGAAAATGTTTTGAAAATACCGCTGATGATTCCAGTTCCGTTTTTCTTGGATTGCCAATGATGATTACTAATATAATTATATTTTTGATAGTTGCGTATTTGATCAAAAAATTCGTTACTTTTGCTGCTGAGATGGCCGACTCCATAACGGAAAACTTTTATGGTGGTGTTGGCAGCCCAGGCGGCGGCGCTTATGCATTTGAGCAGGACGTGTTGGGTTTGATTGGTCAGGATGATGCAAGCAAAAATAGACGCTTCAGACAACAAGTATACGAAGAGAGATATAAAAGTCTTATGGATCCTGCGAAGATTGATGTTGTAGCTAAAGATGGCGGAGAAGAAAATAGCAGAGAAACCACTGCTAGGCCCGATGTAGATATAAAGACCGGAGGAGGCACAGCAGGACCGCCAGGACCGTCTTTACTGGAAGCCCCGGAGCGAGAAACAACAGAGGGTGAAGGAGCAAGCACAGAGGAAACTGGAAGAATTGAAAGCGTGCAGGAGGAAGGATCTGAGGCATCTGGAGATGAAGCGATGCCTAGGGATTCGCTTGGAGACTTATCAGCT
>BLZN01000121.1 GCA_014132315.1 Rickettsiales bacterium
TGTTTATATACTTTTGCTAGTTCTTCATATAAATCCTTTTTTTCTGCGGCTTTCGGGTATGTCGTGCTGAGATAATTTTTATAAACAAGCCCTGGATGTTCATGCTTTTTTCTTGCTGTATCAGCTGAATTTGCAATATCTGTTAATTCACGAATTATTGCATCAGAATCAATTCTTGTTGATTCAGATTTCTTAGGCACTGACATATCGCTGATCACTGTGCTTTCTGCGCTTTGCGGGCCTTCTCCTTCTTTCTCTGCTGTCTCTAACTGATCTCCTCCATATTCCGGTTGAGGATCATAAGCACCTATGTCTGCAGGCATACGCTTTTCTTTAGCAGCTCTTATCTGATTGTCTAGCCGAGATAATTCTGTCTGTAACTCCGATAAGTAAGCATCTCTGTTAGAATGATAAAGTTTGTAAAGATCTTTTCCGCTTTTTATAGCAGCAGGGATAGCTACTATGATTGCTAATGCAATATAAGGTGAAAAAAGCACTGCTGCAGTGATTGAGCCTGCTAATATCAATAAGGCTATTGCTCCAAAGAGCATTCCACTATTCTTTGTTCTAGCTTGTTCTTTTACAAACTTCTGTGCTTGTTCTGTGTACTTCTTCTCTGCCTTCTTTTTAGCTTCTTCTAGATCCTTTAGCTCTTGCTTATTATCATTATATTCCTTAGCATCCTTAGCAAATTTTCCATTCTGAGTGTCAGTATGTGTTTCGGGCATATCAAAATTATATATGTTATATATAAATTTATTATATAGAAAATAAATTTTTTTATCAAGTAGCAAGTAATATTAACAAAAAATTTAATAAATATTCCCAATAGCCATACTGATTTAAGTTTTATTCTTTATCCAATAGCTAATGATCTTGGGTTGCTTATTATCCCTCTCCCACGCTCATTCCTTACT
>BLZN01000122.1 GCA_014132315.1 Rickettsiales bacterium
TTATCATCCGCAAAAACATCCGTCCATATCTCTGAGCTATCTGGCAAAGCGCTTTGCGTTGCATGTGCCATTGTCTCTGTGATAATGGCCTTAACGTCTTTTTCTATAACCTTAAAATCTTCCTCAGAGGCTATTTTATCTGCCAAAGCACGTTTTTTTAGGAATTCTATCGGATCATGATTTTTCTTATATTTCTCCACCTCTTCTTTTGTGCGATATGTGGCCGGATCCGACATCGAATGACCACGGTAGCGATAGGTTTTCATCTCTAGCACGATTGGTCTGCTGTGACGTGCATATTCCACTGCCATCTTTGCTGCTTCGATCACTTTGAATATGTTCATACCGTCTATCTGGTATCCAGGAATGCCAAAACTCTCGCCTCTCTGATAAAGTTCTGTGGTTGCGCTTGCACGTTCCACCGAAGTTCCCATTGCATATTCATTGTTTTCTATGACATAGATCACTGGCAGACCCCATAAAGCAGCCATGTTGAAAGATTCATAAACCTGCCCCTGATTTGCAGCACCATCGCCAAAATAGGTTAAGCACACAGAATTATTTTTTTGATATTTATTGGCAAAAGCTATGCCGGTGCCAAGTGGCACTGACGCACCCACTATGCCATGACCACCATAAAAACCTTTTTCTGTGTCAAACATATGCATTGACCCGCCTTTGCCTTTGGAGCAGCCGGTAGATTTGCCAAAGAGCTCTGCCATGGCGGCTTTGGGATCAGAGCCTGTCGCCAGCATCACTCCGTGATCTCTGTAGCTAGTTATTACGGAATCATGCTCTTTTAGCACTTGTTGCATGCCGACTGCAACGCTTTCTTGGCCTATGTATAAATGACAAAAACCCCCTATCAGCCCTGTGCTATATGCCTGCCCTGCTTTTTCCTCAAAGCGTCTTATGATTAGCATTTTCTTGTAATAGCTCAGGATATCTTTTTTGCTAATTTCAATTTTGCCGGTAGATCTGAAATTAATCTGTTTATAGATTTTTGTCAGATTCTTCTGATTAAGACTCATTTGGGGCCTGATAGTTTTTTTCAAAGAATAATAGAGTGAAAGCTCTCTTTATGTCAATAAATGTTAGCCAAGCAGACTTTATATAAAATTTATAATTTATAGTAT
>BLZN01000123.1 GCA_014132315.1 Rickettsiales bacterium
AATAGCTAATGATCTTGGGTTGCTTATTATCCCTCTCCCACGCTCATTCCTTACTGCCGAGCATTGCCGGAGCTTGTCTTTGTCTGATCTGGACCTGTAGCAACTGCAACTGTAGTGCGCGGCTGCTGCAAATCCTCATCGAGGCTAGTCTTTTTCTCTCTAAGTATGAAAGCTTCGTCGGGATTTGTAGCGTAATTATATTGAATTTCCGGAGGAAAGATTTCTTCTGCATCCGGAAACTGCAAAACCCCTGTTTGCCTCAATTCCTCTCCATAATAAAGTTGCATCCTTTGCACAGCAAGATTACTTCCTGCTACGAATACCTCTAAAACATTTTTTCTTTCTTCCGGGCTCAAATCTGCCAGCGCTTGTGTAAAACTATAGAAAATCTCATGTACTACATATCCAGTAACGTGAGAATCTACGGTAAATACCCTCTCTTCTGATCTCTGCGCACTATGATACAAAATTGTACTACATAAAAGATTACGCCAAAATTTCTTTGTCTTATCAGAGTTTTGGGATAAGAATTCTTTACGTGCTACAAAAAAGTCTTTTAGGTTTGCAAATCTTTTAATTTTGTCATCTGCCCCTTCTGTTTCGCAGATAATTGTTCCCTTAGTTGCACGTTTTACTTCTTTAGGGT
>BLZN01000124.1 GCA_014132315.1 Rickettsiales bacterium
AGTAAGGAATGAGCGTGGGAGAGGGATAATAAGCAACCCAAGATCATTAGCTATTATGTAAGTAACATCTAATGATCTTGTCTAAGACTTCTGAGTTTCCCTAAAGACAATCATTGAGAAAATATCTGCCGGATATTAAAGATAATTCACTGACAATACAAACATTCATCCAAAACATCCTTTTTATCCACATGTTGCGAAATTTTGTCAGTCTGCTGAATCGAGCGAGAACGCAAGTAATATAGGCTTTTTATGCCAAGCTTCCAGGCCTGCATATGCAACTTATGCAGGTATTTTTTATGCACATTAGCAGGCAAAAATAAATTTAAAGACTGGCCCTGACAGACATATTGCTGGCGATCTGCGGCCAAAGTCAAAAGTGCGAGCTGATCAACTTCATGAGCAGTCTTGAAGACATCTTTTTCATCATCGGTTAAAAAATTAAGATGTTGCGCCGAGCCTTCATTAGTGGCAATCGAAGACCAAACCTCATCATTGTTAAAGCCCTTTTGTTCAAGCAACGCCTCCAGATGTCTATTCCGCACAGGAAAAGAGCCAGTGAGGGTTTTTTGAGTGAAAACATTTGCCGCATAAGGCTCTATGCCAGGCGAGGTATTGCCCGCTATAATGGATATAGAAGCAGTGGGGGCGATCGCCAGCTTGTGAGTAAAGCGCTCCATCATCCCCAGATCTTTGGCATCAGGACAAGCGCCTCTTTCATGCGCGAGTTTTACCGACGCTAAGTCAGCATGGCGCCTTATATGAGAAAAAATCTTTTTGTTCCAGGCCCTTGCCAAAGCAGACTCAATGGGAATCATCTTGCTCTGCAAAAAGGAATGCCAGCCCATAGCTCCTAGCCCCACGCTGCGTTCGCGCATCGCAGAATAACTCGCCCTCTGCATTGAATCCGGCGCTCTCTTTATAAAATCCTCCAATACATTATCTAGAAATCTCATCACGTCCTCTATAAATAAAGGCTTGTCATGCCACTGGTCATAATATTCCAAATTAATAGAGGACAAACAACACACCGCAGTGCGCTCCTTGCCCAGCTGGTCCTGGCCAGTGGCAAGCATAATTTCGCTACACAAATTAGAGGTTTTAACCCTGAGTCCTAACTTTTTATATATATCAGGGGCCCTATCATTGATATTATCAACAAAGATGATGTAGGGCTCGCC
>BLZN01000125.1 GCA_014132315.1 Rickettsiales bacterium
AAATTACAGTAATATAAAGATTATTGTTTATTTATTTTAAAATCTAACTATTAATCCCTAGTTATTTAATATAGAAAGCTAAAATATTAATAATTAGCAGGAGCAAAAATGACAGGATATCCTGAATTAAGAGACCGCTTATTCAGCATGTTGTTTTATGCAGCTGACAGTCAAATGTCAAGAATCTTGCTGAGATCAGAAGAGTTTGTTGCTACTGGCACTTCATTCAAACAAGATGAGATGGATGATGCGCTTGGATCCCACATCGAATTCGCAAATCTGGCGCTAGATGGCTATCTGTCAAGCAAGCTGTAGATTTTTCTTTATGGGAAAATGGATTATGTTTCTATCTGAAGCCGAGCCTTGCTTTGCCTTATGCTCAACAAGTTTCAGGGTCATGTCTTGCAAATATACATCCTCATATTCCTATTTATGACATTGATTATTCTGAGGCAAAAAATGAAGAAAATACAGAAAAGCTGCGGAGTAGGTGTGCTGATTGCATAAGATTTATAAAGACCTTGTTGTGTGTCTATGGTGCATTAAGAGCAAAAGAGACCTGCATTAACCTAGAACGAGCTGATGCAATGCAGAGGCTATATACTGAGATGGATAAGGTGCACCCGGAGCTTTGCCGTGCCCAAAGATTATATAGAGGCTGCATATCTGGATTAGATGGCGCAACACCGCAGGAAGCTCATGCGCATCCGGCTATTAGGGAAGGAGAATTGCTGCACATTTTAGAATCTTTGAGTTAATCAGATTTTTAATCCTTTGCAAAGATCGCAGATCGCATGGCGCCAGGTCAGACTGGGTATATTTGGCCCTAATTTTCCCTGGTTAAGGACAGCGGGGTATATTTGGCATCTTGGTGATTTGTACTAGCCAGTCTTCGGGGTTATGTTTTGTCAGCGGAATTGGTCTATAAATTATAGAATTTATCTCATAGCCTAAAGATGATTATATGAGCAGCTAGGCGTTGTTGTTCTCTAGCCGAGCAACAGTTTATTATTTTATTAGCTTGCTGAGTTTGGTCTCTTTTGTGAAGTGCCGGGAATGTTTGAATTATCTGGTCTCAGAAGATCTAAATATTGATTATTTTTTAACTTTTGTGCACTAATTTTTTTAAGCAAGAAATATCTTCATCTTGGGTTGTAAATTAGCATAATATTAATATATTATAAATATATAATAGAAATTACTTACCTGTGCGTATAAGCTAGATTTTAGAGGATAATCCCACCTAGATCTTGATCATTTTTTGCGCACAAAAAGCCTTTTGATGTTGTCTTTTAGGCCATCTTTTGCTCTGTCGATCAAGTCCGGCTGTTCCCATTCGCTTTTTATATCGGTCAGGCTTTCTTTATACACAACTGCTGTGTTGGCGATTTTATCATGCCATGTTTGTCTGCGGCGGTCAAAGATGCACCATATTATGCCAAGCCCTAGAGGCAAAAGCGACAAGGGATATGAGCAAAAGCGTTTTATTGACTGTTTTTTGCTGATTCTGCCGAATGTTGTGGCATTGACAATCCTGATGCCGAATAGCATTTTTGCCGGGCTGCTTGAAAGTTTATACCAAACAAATATTGTGCTAGCGGAGATTACTGCTAGCTGTATGAGCTGATCCAGGATATTGATCCGGATTATCTTGTTATATGCTTCCTGCTCATCTGGGTCGAGCTCTATCTCCGTAATTATTTTTTCTTTAGCTGAGGCTACCACTTCCTCTGGAATATGAACGAAAAAATCGATTACACCTCGTGAGACATAGGTTGATATCTGTAGAAATATCAGCAGCATTGACAGATCTACTATGGCTATGAAATAGCGTATTGCAAAATGGGTATATTTTATGCCACCTGTTTGTTTTTTGAATATATTAAATATATTAAAGTTTAATAACATTTATTTTGCATCCTTAAGAATCCTGCTTTTTTCGCGCTCCCAGTCCCTTTTTTTGATGTCTTGACGCTTGTCATAGATTTTTTTCCCTTTCCCTAGTGCGATTTTCACTTTGATTTTGCCACGCTCATTAGAATAAATCGAGATTGGGATAATCGCAACTCCTTTGGTTTTAAGCTTGGTGGCTAATCTGGATATTTCTTTTTTATGCAGCAGCAACTTACGCAGCCTGCAGGGATCATGCTCGGGCTTTGCGGTTTTTTTGTATATGGGAATATTGACGCCAGCCAGCCAAAGCTCACCTTTGTCTTGATATATATGGCCTTCGCTGATGCTGCAGCTTTGCGTTCTGAGTGATTTTACCTCGCTACCCAGAAGCATGATACCTGTTTCTATTGACTCTTCTATTGTATAGTTGAAGTTAGCTTTGCGATTTTTGCTAATAATATAACTTTTCACGAGAGCTTTGGTTAGCTTGGATAATTAATTCTCAAGGATAGATAAAAAATGTCAGGCTGTAAAATAGAATTAATGAACCGAGGATACGATTTTTATAATGTAGATTATTTAAATCTTAAGAACACAGGAGGAATACTTTTGTTATTCCTATGTAAGTTATTAGAGTTTTGTGATGTGATCATAATATATAATACTTTAAGCATCAATTATATTTTGTTGCTTAACGCTATAATTATGACTTAAATTATTGTTTGACTTTAAACCTAGGTTTTTTTTTGTTTATCACAAATAATCTGCCTTTGCGTTTTACTACTTTGCAGTCCTTATCTCTATCTCTAACGGATTTTAAGGAGCTTCTGATTTTCATTGAGCTTTATAAATTTTAACCTAACAGAATCATAAAGGATGAGTTTATTTTAGTCAACCTGCGCATGCGTGTTAATATTTGCTTTTTTTTCAAGTTTTAGTATTATGAAGCAAGTTTGGGAAATATTTTGCAGGTAAGATGCAGCGAATATATGAATGTTGCGTGGTGCTACGCAGTAGCTTGATGGATCAAGAAATTGAGGAAATTGAGAAAGGCTTTAAGCTCACTCTATATAACGAGGGTAACCTCCTCAGGAGGGAGGATTGGGGGGTGCGGAGCCTTGCATATTCGATCAAGCGGAAGAGGAAGGGCAGGTATATTCTGCTCCATTTTTCTGCGACCAAGGAGGCGATGGTCAGGCTGAAAAAAAAAATGGATTTTAACGAAAATGTGTTGCGTTATTTGTCGTTGCGTGTTAAAAAGGTTCCAGAAGAAAATTCAGCCATGGTTACAGACAAAGATGGATGACAAAACTGTTGATAAGCATGTTGAGCGTGTTAATTCGCCTTTTCTTGGCCTGAAGAAGGTTTATATAAGGAGAAGAAAGGTTTGTCCTCTGGAGTCTTGTGACAAGATTGATTATAAAAATATTGACTTGCTACGCAGTTTTTTATCTGAAAAAGGCAGAATTTTGCCAGGCAGAATTACCTCTGTTTCTCCTAAAAAACAGCGAATTTTGGCGCGACAAGTTAAGTATGCTAGATTTTTAGCCTTACTGCCCTTTGTTGGCTGAGCCATGAAAGTTATCCTATTGCAAAGAATGTCCAACTCAGCCAAGATTGGCGACATAAAAGAGGTAAAAGACGGCTTTGCGCGCAACTATCTTATACCTACAGGGGTTGCTATTTATGCCACTGCAAAAAATAGGAAACTGCTTGGCGTTATACTCGAGCAAGCAAAAAAAGAAGATCAAGCAAGGCATGACGAAGCTCTTGCCTTGGCTGAAAAAATCGATGGTCAGTCTGTTTGTTTGACCAGGCAAGCGGCGCCGGACGGTAGATTGTTTGGCTCGGTTAAAGCCCGTGATATTGCAAAAATCCTCGAAATATCTCATCGGAATATATCCATCAAACAGCCTATAAAATATACCGGCTCTTATCAAATTAGCATCGCCCTGCACCCCGAAATTATCGCTAATATTGACCTTGTCGTTGCCTCTTCTGAAACGGATGCCGGAAAAATTAAAAACCAAAAAGACCCCGATGATCAGGGCATTGAAGCAATTAATTGAATTAATTTTCTTTTTTGGTCTTGAAATACATAAAATTACACATAAATTGATTACTGTATGACGCAAGTTATTAATAACTTGTTAATATTATTTATATTTTGGTGTTAATATCAGAGGTTAGTTATGGCAGGAACTTCTATTTCCGAACTTGTTTTGCCTCTTGAAGACAGAGTGCTGATTGAACCGCAGACTGAGGATGAGGAAGCTAAGACATCACGTATTATTCTTCCAGAAACAGCAAAGGATAAGCCAATCAAAGGCAAGATAGTGGCTGTTGGTCCGGGTGCACGGGATAGTTCTGGTAAGTTAATTGAGATGAATGTTGAAGAAAATGACATGGTTATGTACGGTAAATGGGCTGGTCAAGAAGTCAAGATAGATGAGAAAATTTACATAATCGTTAAGCAATCCGAATTACTGCTAAAGTTTTTAAAAAGTAAACTTTAAAAATATTTTTATTCATTTGCCGCTTGATAGCTAAGGAGGAAGTTTTATGACTACAATTGTTGAAATAGGACATAAAGGGCGCGATAAGGTTCTTGATTATATGGGAACTTTGCAGACAGCAATTGGCTCTACTATGGGGGCCAAGGGCAAAACAGTAATGATTCAGAAATTTACTGATAATATTCAAATTACTAAGGACGGGGTCACTGTAAATAAGTCTATTGATCCTGCTGATCCTTACGAAAAATTGGCTTCTATTTTGGTGCAGCAGGTCACCAAGCAAACTGAAAACGATAGTGGCGATGGTACCACAACCGCAGCTATGTTGTTTATCGATGCAGTCAAACAGGCCAACAAGGTTGTTTCGGCCGGCATGAACCCTATGGACGTGAAACGCGGTATGGACAAGGCTTGTGAGGCTATGTGCGAATATATACAAAGCGTTGCAAAGCCTATCTCCTCACAGGAAGAGATAAAGACTATAGGTAAGATTTCTGCTAATGGCGATGACGCGGTTGGAGAGATTATAGCTGATGCAATGGACAAAGTAGGGCGTCAGGGTGTTATCACTGTTGAAGATGGAAAGGGATCTAAGGCGCTTGAGCTGGAGTGCACTGACGGAATGCACTTTGATCGAGGTTATTTGTCGCCTTATTTTGTGACTCATCCTGATAGGATGGAGGCTATACTCGAGAATCCTTATATTTTCCTGGCTAATAAAAAACTAACAGCAGTACAGCCACTAGTTCCGTTGCTTGAAGCAGTAATACAAACCGGCCGTCCTTTGTTGCTTATTACAGAAGATACTGAGAGTGATGTCCTGGCTACTCTTGTTGTGAACAAGATGCGCCCTGGTGGCCTGAAAGTTTGCGCAGTTAAGGCTCCTGGCTTCGGCGAAAGAAAAACCGCTATGCTTGAGGATATCGCTATACTAACGAAAGGACGCGTGTTCAGTGATGAGCTTGGAATCAAGCTGGAGTCTGTGGGTCTAGATATGCTGGGTTCATGTAAGAAGGCAATCATCACTAAAGACAGCACTACTTTGATCGGCGGCACAGGAGACAAATCAGATATTGAATTGCGCATAGCACAGTTGGATAAATTGATTAAAGAAAGTGACTCAGATTATGATAAAGAAAAGTTGCAAGAGCGCCGCGCTAAGTTAGGCGGCGGTGTGGCTGTAATTAAGGTTGGTGGCTCTTCTGAGGTGGAAGTTAAAGAGCGAAAAGACCGTGTTGATGATGCTTTACATGCAACTCGTGCTGCTGTTGAAGAAGGCATAGTTGCCGGCTGTGGAGCCACTTTAATCTACGCACGTCAAGCACTTGATAAAATTAAGTGCGATAATGAGGCGCAAATCGCAGGAGTAAATGTTCTCAGGCAAGCAGCAACAGCGGCATTATATTGCGTTGTGGGCAATGCTGGCGTAAATGGTGCTGTTGTGGAGTTCAAGTTAGTTGAGAAAGGTGATAATGGCTTAACTTATAACGTACAAAAGAACGAGTATGTTGATGCATTTAAAGCAGGCATCCTTGATCCAGCAAAGGTTCTTAGAGTTGCACTAACAGCAGCTATATCTGTCAGCTCTATGTTTGTTACGACTGACGCATTTGTGATAGAGCAAAAAGAAGATTCTAATAATAATGCTGGCGCTGGCGGTGCCGGAGGTATGGGAGGTATGGGAGGCTTCTAGCCCCTACCCTTCCAACTCTTTTTCTTCGTTAGATAGCAACGCCTTATCCAGCATCCGTTTTACTGATCACTTTTGTTTTGCGTGTTTTAGGGTGTTTTGCTATCTCAGCGCTAAAGCTTTTTCCGCAGCCGCAGCGTGAAGAAGCTAGTGGATTGTTTATAATTTTAAAGCTTTCCCCTATAAGTGAGCTTTGATAATCTAAGGTTGCACCCTGAGTGAACTCAAGAGATGCTTTATCTATAGCTACTGATGGATTGTTATGATTATCAAGGATTATGATATATTCTGCATCTGAGCTACCATCATCTTCTTCTGCATCATTTTGTCTGGCTGGGATGCTGTGCTGTTCAGTATAGAATTTATACTGCATTCCGTTGCATCCTCCGCCGTCGACCCTAATTCTAAACAGCGCGTTACTTTGAGTTTCTAGTATCTTTAGTATTTTTACTATTGCGCGTTCTGTGATAAATATCGGCGCATTGATATTTACTTTTGTATATTTATATTTTACTATTGACACTTTAACCTTGAAATTCTGCTAACTAGATAAATATTATAATGAGTCGATTCTGATGTCAAAAAAAGATTGCGGCTATGAATTGGCGGAGTACGCTTGCGATCCTGGTTTATCCAAGGGAAGATTGCATTTTGAGAGCCCTAACAAGAGCAAAACCTGCTTCCAGATTGACCGAGACCGCATTATTCATTCTGCTGCGTTTAGAAAATTAAGTTATAAAACCCAAGTTTTTTCAGATAGCGAGGGGGATTATTATCGTACGCGCCTTACGCATAGTCTTGAGGTTGCGCAGATTGCGCGTTCCTTGTGCAGGACGTTGCGAATAAACGAGGATTTGGCAGAGGCCATAGCGCTTGCTCATGACTTGGGCCATCCTCCTTTTGGCCATGCGGGCGAGGAAGGCTTGAATAAAGCGATGGCGCCATACGGGGGATTTGATCATAATATCCAAACTTTTAAGATTGTAACTAAGCTAGAATGCAGGCACATGGGCTTTGACGGGATGAATCTTAGCTGGGAAACTTTAGAGGGCATTATAAAACATAATGGGCCGTTGCCGGGCGTGACTGACAATTTTATTGCGGAATATAATACTTTGCACGATTTGGAGCTTGATGGCTTTCCTGGTCTAGAGGCGCAGGCTGCAGCAATTGCGGATGATATTGCATATTGCAACCATGACATAGATGATGGGCTGCGCGCTGGTTTATTCACCATTGAAGATCTGGCAGGCTTGCCAGTTATAGGGCCAGAAATTTTATCTTTAGATATAAAGAATTTTACGCGGAGTAGGATAATTAATCAGGTTATTAGCAAGTCGGTTGCACGCATGGTTGAAGATGTGGCAACGCAGACTGCTATGAACATCAAGGATAATAATATAGAGCTTGCGCAGGATGCCCATCTGAAGCTCCTGGTGTGTTTTTCGGAGGATATGCTGAATAATGTTAAGCTTATTAAGCAATTCTTAAGAAATAATATGTACTCTCACTATAAAGTTAATAGGGCTAAATACAAAGCCAGGCACATTGCTCATAGCTTGTTCATGTTGTTTTATCAGGAGCCACGCTGTTTGCCAGATGAATGGCGTCAGGCAGCGGAGAATATGCAGGATAAGGCCAGAGCCTTAGTGGTATCTGATTTTGTGGCGGGTATGACGGATCGTTTTGCCTTATATGAATATTCAAAGATTTTGCTTTAGTAGATCTGGATATATTAATATGCATAGAGTAAAATTACATATAGTGCTGGAATAGCAGCATTATTTAAAAATTGTTTTGTGACTCAATTATCATGAAAGCGGAAATAAAAACTTTGCTAAGCTCAATTCAAAGCAGCCTTTCTGTGTTGCGGAGGTCTCTTTGACATAGAGAACAAGAGAAAATCACTCGTTCTTTTGAAAAGCAAAACAGATGACCCTAATCTGTGGTCAGATCCTGAGAGCGCACGTACTGCTTTGAGCGAATGCGCTGCTCTTGAGAGCACTCTGAGTATTTTTGATGCGTTGACGGAATCTGTGGATTATTATGATGAGTTATATCAAACTGCTGAGGAAGGAGATCAGGAGTTATTCGAGGACATAAAAAATAGCCTGATGGAGCTGCAAAAAAAGGCAGGAAGGCTAGAGATAGAGGTTTTGTTTTCCGGAGAGGCTGATGGTAATGATTGTTTTTTGGAAATTAATTCTGGTGCCGGGGGGGTGGAGAGCAATGACTGGTCTGCGATGCTGATGCGCATGTACATGCGTTGGGCGGAGAGTCACAATTTTGAGGTTAAGATGATGCACGAGGTTCCTGGAGAAGAAGCAGGGGTTAAGTCTATAACATTGAGGATTAGCGGTAAGAATGCATATGGCTGGGCCAAAACTGAAAGTGGAGTGCACCGTCTTGTGCGCATATCACCCTTTGATTCTAATTCTAGGAGACACACTAGTTTTGCCAGTGTCTGGGTTTATCCGGTGGCTGATAAGAATATCGAAATTGAGATTGATGAAAAAGATATCAGAGTAGATACTTATAGAGCATCAGGTGCAGGAGGGCAGCATATCAACAAAACCGACAGTGCGGTGCGCATAACGCATCTGCCGACGAATATTGTAGTCCAGTGCCAGGGCACTCGCTCGCAACACCGCAACCGCATTGAGGCTTATAACATGTTGAAATCTAGGTTATACGAGCTAAAATTGAGAGAAAGGGAAACAAAAATATTAGCAGAACACAGCAAAAAACAGGACATAAGCTGGGGTAGCCAGATACGTTCTTATGTTCTGCAGCCTTATCAGATGGTCAAAGATCTGCGCACAGACTGTCAAACTTCTAATGTTACGGCTGTTTTAGATGGTGGATTGGATGATTTCATAAATGCTGCTTTGGCGGCACGCTGTGCATGATGTGCCAGGATAAGACAATAGTGAAAGAATATATATATAAGCTAGAAATAAAAACCGTATGTCACAATATAGTTTAAAGCACGAGAGAATATTGCATATTTAATAATTTTGTAATAATATAAAAATTATTAACATATATTAAGTAAAAAAATGAAAGATATAACAGAACATAGATTGAAGAGAAATATTGCAAGGACAGGAGAATTATTTTTTACGATAGCAGGCGGTGGCTTTCTGAGTCTGGAGCTGGGTGCTGTTTATATTTTTGTTACTGAAGCGCAGAAAAACAGCAAAAATGCAAAATCTTTGTGGAAGCGTGGCAAAAAAGCCAAAGCTGTTGCTAAATGGTGCGAAGCAGCTTTTGATGCTGGTTTTATGACGCCGGTGGGTACTGCTGGTAGCTTGGCTCTTGCGCCGTTTTGCGGACTTCAATTCGCAGCGGAGATCGGTTGTCATATATTGGCTGAAAAATACGACAACAAAGTACAGGAGCTCAAAGAGGAAGATAGCGAACACCGGAGTCCTGAAGAGTTAGGACCTGAAGCATCGCAACAGCAAGAAGGGAATGTGCATAATATGCCAAGAGAGGAGAATGTGCCCCTGCCAATGGAGTTGCCGTCAGATTCCAATAATCAACCGGCATCATGTGTTGCAGAAGCGATAAGTAAAAAGGATCAGGGGATACATAGTGGAGAACCCCTTGTGTTATATATAAGCACCGTGTAAAACACTTTGCTCATATAGTTATTGTGCTACTGAGATGTGCTTTGCATTTAAGCATTTCAAGTTCAGAAAGTTCGTTTAATAACAAAATCCAAAATGCTCGATAGTGCTTTGCTATATTCGTTATCAGGTAAATTACACAAATTGTTTTTGGCCCTATCTGCATATTCAGTAGCTATGCAGATAGATTTTTGGATGGCCTGATGATTCTGCAGGTATTTTAAGGCAAGCTGCAGATCAGAATTATCCAAATTTTGCTTTTTTGCTATGGCCTTGCGCCAAAATTCTTTCTCTTCTGGGGTTGCATTTTGCAGGGCCAAGATGGCTGGGATGGTGATTTTCTGGTTATAGAAATCATTGCCGATTTTTTTGCCTGTTTGCTGTTTTGAGCCGGAATAATCCAGCACATCATCGATTATTTGGAATGCAATGCCCAAATTGAGCCCATAATCACGCAGAGCCTCTTGTTGTTCTGGTGCAGCGGCGGCAATTGCTGCACCCATCTCACATGCTGCAGATAGCAGGGCTGCGGTTTTTGCGGTGATGATTTCTATATATTGCTCTATGGTGATTTCTATATTCGAGCTATATTCGAGCTGCTTTATCTCTCCGCTCGAAATTTCCCCTGCTGCCTTCGCCAGGATTTCTAATGCCTGGAGATCCTGGGCTTTTGTCATGTGTTGCAAAGCCTGACTGAGCAGAAGATCGCCGACCAGTATGCTCGTTTTGTTACCCCAGATTTTGTTTGCTGTCTTGGCTCCGCGTCTTGCCTCACCTTCGTCTATAACGTCGTCGTGCAGCAGGGTTGCGTTGTGAACAAGCTCTACTGCGCTGGCGAGATATAGGTTTTTGTTGCCCTGATATCCGAATATTCTGCTGGATAATATGGCTAGCTTGGGCCTGATGTTTTTGCCGCCCGCACCGATTAAATTTAAGATAACTTTTGATATTATGCCGGTTTTGCTGTTTGTGCCGCTTCGGATGATGCTTCTGATTTGTAATAATTCTGGTCCCACTAGGGAATCGATTTCGTCTAGCATGTGTGCTTTGAGTGATATTTGTATTATTTTACAGTAAGTGATTACTAATTTAAAGTAGAATTAATATTCAAAGTGATATATTAGGCAAAAGTGATATATGAGGCAATTAATATGCCTATTTGGTTAGGAATTGTGCTGGCTATTTTGGCTTTGTGTTTGGGATATTTATTGTTATGGCATTTTTCCAGGAAGATGCATCTCTGCCAGGAGAAATATGCAGAAGCTGAGAAGCAGGCAGCTTTGGCCTCTGAAAAGCTTAAGATGTGCGAGGATCGTGTGAATGAACTCATCGAAGAAAGAGATGGACTGCAGAAGGATAAGGAAGAGATGCAGCATAAGTTAGGGGCTCTTGAAAACGAGAAGAGCCGCATTGAGCAGCTTCATAATGACTACAATAAGAAGCTTGAGGATACTAAGGAAGAGATGCAGAATACTTTTAAGAATCTGGCCAACGAAAGTCTTAAGAGCAATTCTGGTGAATTTTCAGGAAAGATGTCGGAACTGCTGAACCCTTTTAAAGAGAATATTCAAGCTTTTCAGGATCAAGTTAAGGGTGTATTTGGACAGGCATCCGAGGAGCATGTTGCCCTGCAGAATCAAATCGCAATAACTGTGCATAATCATAAGGAACTGATGAGCAAGACCGATGGCCTGTCAAGGGCACTGCGGGGAGATAACAAAAAACTGGGCAATTGGGGTGAGTTTGTCTTAGAAAAAATACTTGAGGATTCCGGCCTCAGGCCAGGGAAAGAGTATGAGGTGCAGCCTAGCATTTTTGATGCTGATGGTGAACGGAATCTTCGTCCTGATGTGGTGATAAATCTACCTGACAACAAGCATATCGTGGTTGATTCCAAGGTTTCATTAAAGCACTATGATGCTTTGATTAATTCTCAGGATGAGGGCAAGAAAGTGGTTATGGTTAAGGAATTTATTAATTCGGTGAAAAACCATGTCAAGGATCTGGCTAAAAAGGATTATTGTGCACTCAAGGGCCTTAACTCAATTGATTTTGTTTTGATGTTTATGCCTATTGAGGCCAGCTATATGCTTGCGATGCAGCAGGATGAAGAGCTGCACAGTTCTGCCTGGGGGGAAAGAGTGATCATAGTTTGTCCCACCACTTTGCTCGCTACTTTAAAAACAGTTGCAAATATCTGGCGGGTTGACACGCAAAACAAGAAAGCGACCGAGATTGCAAACCAGGCCGGGGAGATCTATAATAAGTTTAATGGTTTTTTGGAGAATATGAAGAAGCTGGGCGGTGCTTTGGTGAGGTCCCAGGATGCCTTTAATAAAGCGGCGAACCAGCTTTACTATGGCAAAAAAGGGACTATATTTTCAAGGGTAGAGAAGCTGAAAGAGCTAGGTGCTAATAAAATTAAAGAAGACTTGGTGGAAGTTGAAGAAATTGACTCTAATAACTCTATCTGTAGCGATATCAAGGATGATGCTTAACGCAAATCTGGCTTTCTGGCAAGCTTGAGTGCACTTTGCGTTTTAAATATGACACATAATATTTGTTGCACCATCAGAGCTATTCCTTCATTAGCTAGCTGGTTTAATACTCCAGCGCTGCCTATGCTTAATTCTTTATTGATATGTATTATATATCTATAAAGTTAGTAATGATAGTAATATTTAAATTTTTAGAAAAACTATAACAATTTGCTTTTATATGCTTTTTCTAGAGTGGATATACTGATATTGGTTTTATGTTTATTGTTTATACCTCTGATCTCTAGCTTAGCACTATCGTTTATTCTGCCAATCCGAGCGTATTCTGTATTTTGCATGATTTTCTCGAATTTTTTTTGCTGTTCTGGCGCCACAGCAACCAGCAGACGACTTTGTGATTCAGAAAACAGCAACACATCTTTTCTGCTGCTGCTGGCTGGTATTTTCCCCAAGTTAATTTCTGCTCCCAGCATGTCTGCGATGAGGAGTTTGGCTAGTGCAATCGCCAGCCCGCCTATGTTTATTGCAATTGCTGATGAAATTATTCGGCTCTCTGCTGCCTGTTGATAGGCCTGGTAAATTTTTGCTGGATTCCCTACTTTTGGTGTGTTGCTGCTCGTTTGGCCGGTCAATGCGTAATATTCACTACCGCCCATCTCTTCTTTTGTGCTGCCCAAAATATATATCAGGTCGCCCGGGCCCTTTGCATCTATCGAAATTATATCTTCTATATTATTTATCACGCTAATTGCTGAAATCAGCAGGGTGGGTAGTGCAGAAATCTTGACCGGTTCATTTTGCTCGTCATATCCCGCAAAATCATTGAACATACTGTCTTTCCCAGAGATAAAGGGCGTTCCAAAATAGGTGGCATATTCATAACATGCCTGTGCTGCTCTTTTTAGCTGCCATAGGCGCTGCGGATTTTTGGAGTCGCACCAGCAAAAATTATCTAACAGCGCCATATGCTTGAGGTTCGCGCCAGCTGCAACGGCATTGCGGATCGCAGTATCAATTGCGCATGCTGCCATGTGATATGTATCGGCATCAGGCCCAGGGCCCCCTGTTGGGTTGCTATAACGCGGTACCACGCCTTGCGAGATTATTATCCCCCTATTTGAGGAAAGTATCGGCCTGATTGCCGTTGCATCTGCGCAGACTCTGCCCTTTCCTTGGATTGGCTTGAGCACTGACGAGCCTTGCACTTCATGGTCATATTGGGTGCAGATATATTCCTTGCTGCATATGTTGGGCTGCGCAAGTATCCTGAGGATTGTTTCCTCTACTTTTTCAACATCAGGGATTTGCTTATTCGGCTTATCGATTTTTTTGATTGTTGGCTGCTTGGTTTTGAGGCACAGAGGTGGCTTGCCGTTGTGCAGGAATTCAGTCTCGATATCCATTATGGTTCTGCCTCTGTGGCTGACGCATGCGCGTTTGCTGTTAGTGAAATGGCCTATCACTGTTGATTCGACATCATGTTTTTGCATGATTTTCTCGAATTTCTTGAGTTTGCTTGGCGGCACTGCCAGGGTCATGCGCTCTTGTGATTCGGAGATCCATATTTCCCATGGTGACATGCCGGAATATTTGAGTGGCACTTTTTCTAGCGCCACATAGAATCCGTCCTTGCCCATCTCGCCCACTGAGGAAGACAGGCCACCGGCGCCGTTGTCGGTGATTGAGCTATAAAGCGCCAGGTCGCGTGCCTCTTTTATGATGGCATCTGACAATTTTTTCTGGGTGATTGGGTCGCCTATCTGCACCAAAGCAGCGGAGCTTTGAGCGCTGAGCTTGGCGGAAGAAAAATTAGCTCCATGGATCCCATCCCTGCCAACTCTTCCGCCTACAACAACTATCAGGTCGCCCGGCTTGGGACCTTTAATATGCCCAGGTTCACCTTTTATCTTGCGTGGAATTATGCCGATCGTACCGGCAAAAACTAAGGGTTTTCCTCTAAACGACCGGTCAAAATAGATGAATCCTTGCGGAGTTGGTATCCCGGAGCAGTTGCCCCCCACGTTTATGCCACGGATCACTCCTTGTATTATTTGCCTGGTAGAAAGCATTTTGTTTTGTTTGTCTTTTTTGCGCCAGAGCTGAGTCTGGTCGCTTGGTTCGGCCAG
The DNA here is from genome assembly GCA_014132315.1 of Rickettsiales bacterium. Taxonomy (GTDB): domain Bacteria; phylum Pseudomonadota; class Alphaproteobacteria; order Rickettsiales; family BLZN01; genus BLZN01. Next base: position 14,356 of record BLZN01000125.1, read on the forward strand.
GCAAAAACCGTATGTATTTGCAACCGGCTTCGCGCCTTTTCCGAAACCTATGCAATCGCGGTTGACTCCTAATATTCCCGTGATCGCCCCGCCGAACGGATCAAGCGCAGAGGGGGTATTGTGCGTTTCGACTTTATAAGCTACCGTCCAGCGCTGATCGAAAATAATTGCGCCGGCATTATCACTGAAAACAGAGATGCATATATCTCCCCCCCTTTCCCTAATCTCGTTTGTTGCTCTTTGTATATAGTGTTTATATATACCATTTTTTATTTCATCAATTTCAGAGGAAAATATAGTGTGCTTGCAGTGCTCCGACCAGGTCTGTGCTATAGATTCAAGCTCAATATCGTAGGGCCGGCGTCCTAGTTTGCCAAAATATTTTTGGATTGCTTGCATAGATTCCAGGGAGAGATCCAGAGTTCCCCTGCTGCTGCCATCTCTGTTTTTTATACCATCTCTCCCTATGTCTTTTAGCCCCTTTTCAGGTAGGTTGAGATCAATTTGGAGGGTTTCTTGATTTGAATGATCTAGTGTTTTTTTGTGATCCATACCAAAATTCCGGACGAAATCCATATAATTTTTTATGGTTGCGGTTTGTATAACAGGGTTATACAGTGAGCCGGCTATTTCTTTAATTTCTTTAAGTTGTTTGTTGCTTTTTATAAAATAAAGCACAGACGAGCGCACTTCAGTGGATATTTTCAAGCGGTCTTCTATGATTTGCCTGGCGGTTGCGGCTATGTTATCTGTGACTGCTGTTAACAGCCTAATTTCGATTGCCCAGTCGAATTCTCCTATTGCTTTTAAATATTTGCCCCAGCTGCAAAAATTTTTTTGCTGCTTTATGAATGATTGCTGGGTGATGGGATTAGTGAGGATATGGGCAATCTCTTTTATTTGGTTGTTTTGCGTTGTGATGTTATACACCTGGAGTTTTGTGACAATTGCCGCTGCATCCTCCTGCAATAATCGATTATGCAGCTGATCATGTAGGTCAATTATTTCAATTCTATAGCTCATCCGAAGATTTGCTCTGCTTTACGTTGCTAGTATCAATTATTAATTTGTTTATACGTCTATTGTCCGTATCTTTGATATTAAAAATAACCCCAATTGGATGTCTGATTATTTCTCCTTTTTTGGGCAATCTACCCAGCAGCAGCAGCACTAGACCCCCCAAAGTTTCTATGTTTTCTGATTCAAATTTTTTATGAGTTAAGCTAACACCTATTGATTTTTCTACTTGCACAACCGGGGTTTTGGCATTTATTTCAAATTTATTAGGCCCGATACTGATGATATTTTCTAGGTCGCTGCTCTCATCTTCTGCGCTGCCTGCTATTGTTTTTATTATTTCTTCTATAGTGACTAGGCCGTCTGTACAGCCATATTCATCTAGCACTATTGCAATGTTGGTTTTGTATGATTGCATTTTAATCAGCAGATCCATCGCCTTCATTGAAGGTGGTACAGTTATGATTTTGCGGACAATGTCTCCTATATTTTGGTTTTTGCTGATGGCGGTTGCCAGGTTCTTAATATGCACGAAGCCAATTATCTCATCCAGAGTGTTCTTATAGACAGGGGTTCTGGTGCACATATCTGGCAAATCTTGGAGCTTTATTTTATCTTCTATGATGTTGATTGCTTTTATGCTCGTGCGCGGTATCATTATATCGTTTACCAGGCATTCCATAAAATTTTTTATGAGCTTATGCTCTTCGCTGCTTTCTTGATATTCAATCAGCTCCTTTAGTGATTCTTTTGTCAATAGCTTGCGTAGAGGAGCGGCCTTGAAAACTTTTTTTAAAAAAGCTAGCGGATAAAAAACAGGTTTTTTTCTATTGTCTTCTTGTTCTGCCTCGGATGGATCCATTACCGAACATAGCAAATATTTAAAATAAATGGTATATTATTTTTTTGCTGACTTCAAGCATATCACATTTGTTATTTTTGGGCTTATGGGTTTTAAATGTGGAATAATTGGGCTACCTAACGTTGGAAAATCTACTTTGTTTAATGCGCTGATGCAGTCTAGTGCTGCGGAGGCAGCAAACTATCCTTTTTGCACTATTGAGCCCAATATTGGTCGCGTTTCAGTGCCTGATGATAGATTGCACAAACTTGTGGATCTTGCGCATTCACAGCAAGTTATCCCAAACCAGATCGAGTTCCGAGATATTGCGGGTTTGGTGCAGGGCGCGAGCAAGGGAGAGGGGCTAGGGAACCAATTTCTTGCGCATATTCGAGAGGTCGATGCCATCATTCATGTTTTGCGTTGCTTTGAGGACGGTGACGTGACGCGTGTGGGGACGGATCCTGTGCAAGATGCTGAGATTATAGAGACAGAATTGATCCTGGCAGATTTACAGAGCCTGCTGAGCAGATTACCATCTCTGGAGAAAAAAGCCAAGAAGGAGAAAAAGGATAACCAGCATGATTTGTTGGAGGTGGTTAAAAAGGTTATTAGCGTGCTTGAGAAGAATAAGCCAGCCTCCGCTGCTTTGCAGGATGCTTCGCCTGAACATCTGCACGCCCTGCAGCTGCTGACTACCAAGCCTATGCTGCATGTTTGCAACGTCGGAGAAGGAGAGGTGCTTTCTGGTAATGAAATGACCCGGGCTGTTGCTGATTTTGCTGGTAATGCCTTGATTATTTCAGCCAAGATTGAGTCAGAAATAGCGCTTTTGCAGGATGAGCGTGAGAAAAAGGAATTTCTTGAGTCGGTGGGCCTGGGCCAGACCGGCCTTGACTCTATTATCAGGGCGAGCTATAAGCTACTGAACCTAGAAACTTTTTTCACTGTGGGCCCCAAAGAGGCTAGGGCATGGACAGTGAAAAAATCTGCCTCAGCGCCTGAGGCGGCGGGAGTGATACACAGCGATTTCCAGCGTGGCTTTATCAAAGCGGAAGTTATTAGCTATGATGATTACATAAAATATGGCGGCGAGCAGGGCTGTAGAGCTGCGGGTAAACTGCGTCTTGAAGGCAGAGATTATCAGCTGCAGGACGGTGATGTGGTACATTTCCGTTTTAATGTCTACTAAATTTGTTAATTTTATTATCATCACTATGGTTATTATGGCTGATAATTGCGGCAGATAATTATGAGCGATTTTTATAATTTGTGTTATCAGCTCATCAAAGAAATCCCGGTTGGCAGAGTCACAACCTATAAAATAATAGCGGAAAAATTAAACAGCAGGGCATATCGTGCCGTTGGCAGCGCAATGAACCGCAATCCCCTTCCTTTTTTGGCGCCTTGTCATCGGGTGGTTAACTCTAACGGTTTGGTTGGCGGGTACGCATTTGGCGCTCAAGCCAAAATTTTATTGCTGCAATCAGAGGGTATCATCATCAAAGATAAGAAGATATTGAATTTTGAGAAACTATTATTCTGCTTTTAATTTTTCAATGTTCAAGCCGGCATTTAGCATAACTTAATATACCACGAGGACATTTTTTAATTTGATGATTACTATAGATAACAAGATTGATGCCGCTGTAGTTATCAGGCAGCGTTTTTTTAATGCAGGATTTTTTGGTGCCCCTTTTTGGTGCCCCTTTTTTGGTTTTGTTTCTGTTTCTATCTTTATTGCCAGCGCTACATAAAATACTGTCCACCAGGTCATGGTGAAAACTAGCAAAAATTCTATTATTTTATTGCCTATTGACATAGAATTAGCCAGAGATTTAGTGTATGCATGTAGTTATTATTACTCTAGGCTGTTATTATTCATTCTGCAAATGATATTTAAAACCTCTGTAGTTTTGTTTGCTGTCTGGCTGATTTATTTAGGCCACATTAGCACATTTTCTTTGCTATCTGGGGCTGTAAGTGTCATATTCATCATATTATTTGTAAGGTACCTAGCAAAATCTTTGGAATTGCTCTGTGCATTTACAATATTTCCAACCATAAAACTTTCTTGGCGTTTTCCGGTTTATTTTTTGTGGCTGATTTGGCAGATTGCTTTGTCGAGTTTTGCTGTTGCAAGGATTGTGTGGCAACTGAAGCCTTCTATATCCCCCATTGTTCTATCCATCAAATCTGGCCAGAAGACAGATTTTGATGCTGCTTTGCTGGCCAATTCTATCACTCTTACTCCTGGCACTGTTAGTGTTTTTCAGCAGGATATGACCCTATATGTTCATGCCTTGACAGCGCAAAATGGAGCTGATATCACCAAAGGAGTAATGACACAACAGGTTTTGGGTGCAGTAAAATAGATTTAATTTTAGGATGGACGATGACATTATGAATTTTAATTTATGCGATGTATCTAGATTAATGTCGCGCTGTGCAAATATTGATTGTCCATGGCTAGTCAAGCAGAGATTTGGAGAATCATTTGGTATATCTAATTATTTGTTATAATATATATATTTATTTATCTTTTTTGGCCTGTTTTCTAGCATTATATCTCTTTTAAGTTTATTTTCTGCGGTATTTGCAAATCATTTTTGTATTATGAAAATTTACATAAGATATCTTGCGGGATTTATATGAATGTCCTTTGATACTAGAGTCTAGCTGGCAATATTTTGAAGTTGTCTATGCTATATAAAAAGCGCTATACTTTGGCTAAATCTAGCCCGAGAATCCTGAATAGGCCCTAAAGCATCATGGGCTATTAATATATGATAAGAAGCTGCATGATTATTTCTGGTGATTAATAGATTTATTGAGGATCAGCCCTTAGTTTGCTAGAAATCTTTTATGTTTGCTGTCTATGATTGCTAGATGCTTTGCCTGATGCGCAATACGAGATTGATGACAAATGTTTTTATTTTAAAAATATGCATAGTTTGTTTATGTGGATTTATTTATGAAATTAACTAGTAAAGTCAAAAAAATATTAAGTTATTATGAGAGCGATAATCCCGGCACAAAAGCTAACCTAGCGAGAATGCTGATGCACGGCAAGCTAAGGGGCACCGGCAAGTTATTGATCTTGCCCGTTGATCAGGGTTTTGAGCATGGTCCGGCACGTAGTTTCGCGGTTAATGAGCCTGCATATGATCCTCATTATCACTTCCAGATGGCAATCGATGCCGGGCTGAACGCCTTTGCGGCGCCCTACGGATTATTGGAGGCAGGCGCTGCAACTTATGCTGGTGCTGTGCCGCTCATCTTGAAGCTCAACAGCTCTAATTCCTTGGCCGCAAAAACTTTGCAGCCTGATCAGGCGATTACCTCCTCAGTCAAAGATGCGTTGCGGTTGGGCTGCTGCGCTGTTGGGGTCACGATATATCCCGGATCTGAGCGTTTCGGGGAAATGCTTGAAGAGGCTAGAGAGGTTATTTACGAGGCGAGGCACCACGGTCTGGCATGCGTCGTTTGGGCTTATCCTCGTGGCGGGGAGCTTGAAAAGTCAATGGAAACAGCACTTGATATTGTTGCCTATGGGGCGCATATTGCGGTTTCTTTAGGGGCGCATATTGTGAAGGTGAAATTACCCACTGATTACATAGCGCAGAGCAGCGCACGCCCATTTTATGAGGGGCATTTTGCGAGTCTCAGCGGCCGCGTTGCGCACATTATGCGGTGCTGCTTCAGCAGCAGGAGGCTGGTTGTTTTTTCTGGTGGTGCTAGTAAAGAGCCAAGCGAATTATATAGAGAGGTTACGGCGATCAGAGAAGGCGGCGGAAATGGCTCTATTATTGGTCGAAACATTTTCCAGAGATCGCGCGAAACAGCGCTCAAAATGCTTAATGACATTATATCAATATACCTAGGTAAAAATTTAAATTTATAACGAAATCTATAATAATGATATTTAAATTTATGATTAGCTTATTTATAGAATTTAATATTCTAAAGTTAAACTTAGTAAAATTACTAAAGAACAGACCCTTGATTCGCTCTATAATTGCCACCTGGAATATAAATCTAATTCCTCTGCGCAATTTGTGGAGGCTGGTTGCGGAGCATAATCCTGAAGTGATATCCCTGATGCGTAGGTCAATCAAAAGTTCGAATATAAACCAGGTCTATTAATGATTTAACTTAATGGTTTAGCGCTAACTATGCTAGGGACAGCAAAATAATGCTCGTGGGGGATTTTGATGTAGTGATTCTGGAGAGTGAAGTTTGGCCCCATAAGCAGCAGCTGGACGTTGTAAGTCACGCCCTGCAAGAAATGGGCCCATAAATAACCTGTAGCTTGCCCAGCTTAGTTGATGCATTATTTCTTTTCTATCTCAATTAAAAAATATATTTGACGGAGCCATAGGAATAGGGATTAGCGCAAGTCTAACAGAGGCTGCAGACCGGCCATATCTGGGTGGGAACGTGCTCAAAAACCTCTGAAGGACTCTAAAATCCCTAAGGATGCGTATCCTTGGGGTGGGTTCTCTGATCATGTGCCGGTTTTATGAGTCATGGGTCGGTAGATTTGATGGAGTTAATGGGATTGATAAAATCCTCAATATATAACTTATCAGCATACCTTATATCTTGCGCCATATGCTGCATATCTTGGTTGGCGGTCATAATAACTATTCCCTCTCTTTCGCAGAAAGTGTTGACCAGATCTAGGAGCAGATTTGTACATTCTTTATCCAGATTTGCCGTTGGCTCATCCAACAGCCACAGCCCCGCGTCTGAAATTAATAATTTTGCTAGTGCAGTCCTTTTTTTCCAGCCTGCTGAAAGCTTATGATATTCTAATTCCAATACTCTATCCAGCTTGAAATAATGTATTGCTGCTGCTAGCCTTTCCTCTGCACCGAATAAGGCTGCCCAGAATTCCAGGTTTGCTCTGACGGTCAGAGAATGATTAAGGGCATTTTGATGTCCTATATATATCGTAGAAGATTTATAGTGCCCATAGTCTGCGAATATATTTTTTTTATTCCAAGTTATTGTTCCTGTGTCTGGGGCAATAATTCCGGTGATTATTTTTAGCAAGCTTGTTTTGCCGCTGCCGTTTGCACCCCTGATGATCAGCAAGCCCTGTGCCCCGATAGTAAAACCCAGGTTCTTGAACAATAGCCTACTGTTCCTGCTGCAAGTGATATTATGACAAGTAAGCATAATTCCTCTCCTTATTGCCGCAGAATAATTAGCCATAAACTTAGTTGCAATATTTTTATTGAAGCTGTATTCTCATCCGGACTGGCTGTTTAAATATATATTATGAATGACAAAAGAGAAATGTTGACTCACTTGGAGGAGTCTATAACCAAGCTTGAGTCTCTGATGGATAATTACATCAAGGATACCGGATTTTTGGTCAAAAGGCTAGCAAAGGAAAAGAAAATGCTGGAAATGCAGCTGGAAAAGCAGATACAAGATTATAATGCTTTGCAGGAAGTGTGCAAGCTAGCAGTGAAGAAAGTCAATTCGGTTATATCTGCTTTGGAGAGTGTTAGTGACAAGGAAGGCGCTGCTTAATAATGGCAATTATTGAAATTTGCATAAGAAATAGTAAATATAAAATTGCCTGCAATGAAGGGGAGCAGGAATATCTCTCTATGCTGGCTGAGCGTATTAATAGCAGGATAAAAGATTTAGGATTTAATGAAGGCTCTGATGCCCTGGCGCTGCTCATGATCTCTTTGGTTCTTGAGGATGAATTGCATGAAATGCGCAAGGAGTTTGGTGATAGTGACACCCAGCGTATAAAATCTATGCTGGAGCGCGTGGAATCCCTTGCGATGAAAATTAAAAATGATTAAGATAAATTCGTAGTTCTGCTCTGTTCGTGGGGTTTTAAATTCCGCGAGCCACAAATCTTCAGAACGGGAGCTTTCTCTGCCTATACCCGTGGGAATAGACATAAGGCGCCCACCTTAAAACAAGGGTCTTGATGAATTTTTAAAGCTAACGGCAGAGCGGAGCTGCAAATATTTATTTATTATGATTTTATGATATGAAAATTTTTCTTTTTTTGCTAGTTTTAGCTGCGGTGACGAGTTTGCCCTTGATAAATAAATATTTATCCGCAGGAGGCTCTGCCGTCTTTACCAAAGAAGATATCGAGAGCATAGTGAGCAGATACGTCTCTAACAATCCGCAGCAGATACTTGATTCGGTGAATAATTTGCGAGTTCAACAGGAAGAAAAACGGATTGCCGAGCTTGATCGGGCAACAAGCGCGAATCTTGCTGCGCTGGAAAATGACGATAACTCTCCTTTTCTTGGCTCAAGAGATAGTGATATTAAGATAGTAGAATTTTTTGATTATTCTTGTGGACATTGCAAAAGAGCGATCGATTCTAAAATCGAACTTATCAAGAAACATCCTGATATTAAATATATTTTCAAAGAAGTGCCCATTTTTGGCGCTTCTTCTACTCTTGCAGCGAGGGGGGCGCTGGCTGCGCATTTGCTCGATAAAGACAAATATTTAGATTTTCATTCTGCTTTGATGCGGCACAAAGTGGAAGTGACAGAGGAAGTGTTGATGAAAATTGCACGAAGCTTGGATCTCGATCTGGAAAGATATAAATCAATTTTGAATGATGGCTCTGCTGATGTTATTATACAGGATAATTTGGATCTGGCAGATCTGCTGCGGATTAACGCCACACCTACTATAATAGTCAATGGAAAATATTTCAATGCGCCGTTTCAGTTGGAATTTATTGAGCGTAGAATAGACGAAATTCGCAAAAATTAGACCCCAGATATCCTGGATATCTGCTTTGAACGTAAATAAAGCATAATCCAATCTTCTATTAGACTCATGTTTGCTCGAGTAAATACAGTTGCTTTTCAAGGAGTTGAGGCGATTCCAGTGGAAGTTCAGATCCACGTTACCTCCGGCTTGCCGGCTTTTGTTCTGGTTGGGTTGCCTGATAAGGCGGTCTCGGAATCAAAAGAACGCGTCAAGTCTGCCCTGCATTCAGTGGGCTTAAGCCTGCCTTCTAAGCGCATCACGGTTAATCTCGCTCCGGCGGACATACTCAAGGAGGGAAGTCATTATGATTTAGCGATTGCGCTCGGCTTATTGACAGTGATGGGCGCTATTGATGTGCAAGATATCGCAAATTTCCTCGTATTAGGCGAACTTGCTCTTGACGGAACTTTGCTTGCGGTTGCGGGTGTTTTGCCGGCTGCTACTTATGCAAATGACAGAGGTATGGGGCTGATTTGCCCTTTGGATAATGGACCGGAGGCACTGCTGGCTGGTGATTTGTTGGTTTTGGCTGCGTATGGTGCGCTGCATTTGATGAATCATTTCAGCGGCAGGCAGGCGATTGCCAGATGCAGCAGAAAGGCAATTCCCGCATGCAACAGGAATCAGGAAATCTCTGAGATAAAGGGGCAGGAAATCGCAAAAAGAGCCTTAGAGATCGTTGCGGCTGGAGGTCATAACATATTGCTTTCCGGCCCTCCGGGCTGTGGCAAATCTATGTTGGCCTCTAAGCTGCCTAGTCTTTTGCCTGATTTGACCACAGAAGAGCTGCTCGAGGTGAATGTGATCTCTAGCATAGCCAGCAAAGGAGCCGGCAGCAAAGAGATGGTTAATGCACGTCCTTTTCGCGACCCGCATAATTCTTGCTCAGCGGCAGCAATGATTGGCGGAGGCAGGGTTGTCAAGCCCGGGGAGGTGACGCTTGCGCACAATGGGGTGCTGTTTTTGGATGAATTCCCGGAGTTTTCCAGCAACGTACTTGAATCCCTCAGGCAGCCTTTGGAGAATCACAAAGTGTCGATTGCCAGAGCGGACCATCACGTGGTTTATCCGGCGAAGTTCCAGCTAGTAGCGGCGATGAATCCTTGTCGTTGTGGGCATTTGGGTAATGCTGATCTGCAGTGCAACAGGGCTCCTCTTTGCGCCACGAACTATCGGAATAAGCTTTCTGGGCCTTTGTTAGACCGCATCGATCTTTTTGTTGAAATGCAGCCGGTTGATTTTTCTGAGATGTTTGTGCAGCAGCCTTCGGCTTCTACCCAAGAGATTGCCATACGGGTGCAAGAAGCTAGGGAGATCCAGCAGAGAAGGTATATTAATGCGGGCATAGCAGTCAATAGTGATGCAAGCGGGCAGGTGCTGCGGGACGCATGTGACCTTGATAAGGATTGTATTGCGCTGCTGGAAAGGGCATTTAAATTAAAAAAATTTTCCATGCGGGCTTATAGCAAAATATTGCGCGTAGCCAGGACGATTGCGGATCTGGAGAAAAGAGACAAGGTGAGCAGATGCCACCTGGCTGAGGCGCTGAATTATAGAATATAGTATACAATTTTAACTTGCAGCTTTATGCTTTAGTGCTGTAATATTATTAATCATTAGCTTTTGTCTATGCTTATAATGCATGAAATGTCCCTTTTGTAGCAGTATCGATACTCAAGTTAAGGATTCTCGTCCCGTGCAGCATGGGGTGCGTCGCAGGAGGATCTGTCCGGAATGCAAGTCTAGATTTACTACCCTCGAGAGGCCCTATTTGAGAGCTTTGTCAGTGATAAAAAATAATGGCTATATCAAGCCTTTTGACCGTGATAAGATTTATAATTCTATTGCAATAGCGGCGCGTAAAAGACCATTGAACAGCAACCAAATAGAGCAGATTGTGAATCAGATAGTATACGAATTAGAAAATTCTGCTAGTGATGAAGTGTCTAGTAAGTATATAGGCAAGCTGGTGATGGAGGCATTGGCTGAAATTGACCATGTGGCTTACATCCGTTTTGCCTCTGTATATAAAAATTTTGCGGAGGTTAAGGATTTTGATGAAATTTTAAAAAAGTTCAGCCAGCAATAATGGATCACCATAAAAAATTAGTCTCTGAACATGCAAAAAAATTAATTTCCTCATATGGAGTGAACGATAATATGCTCTCCAATGCCGTCTTAGATGCCGGGTTTGCTGCTGAATATAAAAATATTTTGTTTCCTGGAGGGCTGAAGGATTTGCTGCGGTTTATTGCTGATGACATGGATGGTCTGATGTTGCAAAAATTGGAAGAATTAGATATCGATACGATGAGAGTGCGGGATCGTATCAGGCAAGCGGTCAAGATCAGGCTTTCTTTATATCGTGCTATTAAGGATTATCAGCAGGCTCTGAGGCGGATATTATATTTTTGCTTGCAGCCGCAAAACTCTCCCTTTGCTGCAAGGACTGCGTATAATACTGCTGATAAGATCTGGCTTGCTGCCGGGGATACCTCCACAGATTTCAACTTCTATACCAAACGTTTTTTGTTGAGTGCCGTTTATACATCTACTTTTTTATATTTCATCAGAGATCGCTCTTATGATCACAGAAAAAGCTGGATCTTCCTAGAGCGCAGGATAAATAACGTACTCAGCATTGGCAAATTTTTGAGAAGGCTATGACAATTTATGTATTTTAATGTGGCTTAATATGCGCCTAATATCACCCAATTCTTGATACCTTCCGACGATTTTATTTGCTTGATTTAGCTCATAACCCGAATAAAATTTTCCTATTTGAGACGGAGTGTGTCAATGATTATAGATTAATGTGCTATACATCGCTAGAGAGCAGATGCCGGGCACACCTATATGCTTTTTCTCACTGAGCCTTACAATATCTTTATAAAGTTAATACGGATTTATGGATTACAGAGTGCATGATTTTTTCGCTGAAGCAGTAGGTTTGAGGCAGTAAATAGCGAAATTGCAGTTGATTTTGTTTTTGATGAGAAAAATGAAGCCAATACTCCGAAAAATTATCTCCCGGTGTCGATAAATATATCGAAGTATATTATAGTGATGATAGCTAATCATGCTTTCATGCTAGATTTTTCTAGCAGGGTCAGCAAAAAAATTAACAAATTAGGATTTATTTATGCTAGTCACCATTAGATATACCTTGCTCACCGCAATCAGAGATCTGCTATATTCTGGGCTTTTGTTGGCAGTTTTGTTTGCAATTGTCCTATCTGTCTTTATTGGTGGTACTGCTTTGGCTGAACAGCAGCAGATGAGTGTTGTTTATATTGCAGCCTCAACCCGTATTGTCTTTGTGGTCGGCATGATTTTGTTTGTTTGTTTCCACGTTAGAAGAATGTTTGATAACAGGGAAATAGATATGATTTTGTCGATGCCCATATCCCGTTCCTCTTTTGTGTTATCTTATTGCTTAGGCTTTGTTATTGTAGCGATTTTGGCGATCTTGCCCGTATTTTTGTTTTTATCTTTATTTTTCTCTGTGGATTTAGCGGGTGCATTGTTTTGGGTCTTGAGTATATTAATGGAAGTGATGCTAGTGATTGCCTTTGCCCTGGCATCTGCTTTTATCTTAGGTAGCGCCACCACCAGCGCCCTTGCATGTTTTGGTTTTTATATTTTGTCCCGCATAATTGGTTTTTTTGTCGCCTCAGTTGCGATGCCAGGCAGCTTATATTCAGATTCAAAGCTCAGCATGTTTATAATAACTTTGCTTAAGGGCATATCCACTTTATTGCCAAGGCTGGATTTTTATGGCAAAAGCAGTTGGCTGGTTTATGGCATAGGCCAAACCCAGGACATTTTGCTGTGTGTGTTGCAATTTTTGCCTTATTTTGGCCTGCTGCTTGCTATAGCAGTTTTTGATATAAAACGTAAAGATTTTTAATTTGTAGTTATTATAGTTAATTTCCTAAGTATATCAGGCAATATTAATACTTTATATAATTATATTTTATACGCTAGCTAAGTGTATATATTGTGCCAATAAAAGCAAGATTGAGAGATAAATTATACATCAAAATTTGCTCAAGATCTGCTTCCAGCGACACAGGAAGCAAAAGACCGGTGTGATGTGAGTCGCTAGCTCAGCTGCAGATGTGTCAAATAAATATTGGAGAATATATATATATTTTAGCAAATATAGCAAATATGGAGTTTTAATATGTCAACAGGCAAAAAAGTTAAAGGAGGACTTAGATTTGCAGCGGCAGCATTAGTATCACTTATTAGGGCGCCCATATCCTTTGCTCTTTCAGCAGCTACCGTTG
>BLZN01000126.1 GCA_014132315.1 Rickettsiales bacterium
TTTGATGGCTGGCAAGTCTAGCTATACAGTAGATAGCGTTGGGGTTTTTACTCCAAAAAAGGAGATGGTGGAAGAGCTATGCGCCGGAGAAGTCGGGTTCATTACTGCCAACATCAAGAGAATCCCCGATTGCTATGTCGGTGACACCATCACCGAAGACAAAAGACGCTGCGACGTTGCGCTGCCTGGATTCAAAAAAATGCAGTCAGTGGTTTTTTGCAGCTTGTTTCCTGTGGATTCCAGCGATTTCGAGAATCTCAGGGATGCACTGCTGAAGCTAAGCCTGAACGACTCCAGCTTTGAGCACGAGGCAGAAAACTCCATGGCCCTGGGGCATGGCTTCCGCTGCGGCTTCCTCGGGCTGCTGCACTTGGAGATCGTACAGGGTCGTCTCGAGCGCGAGTTTGGCCTGGACCTGATCACCACTGCTCCAAGCGTGGTTTATAAGCTGCACATGTGCAATAAAGAAATAATTGAGCTGCACAGCCCCGCTGATATGCCTGACATGATGCAAATAGAATTTTTTGAAGAGCCTTGGGTTTCAGCCACCATTTTAGTGCCGGGCAATTACCTAGGTGCTATATTGAATCTTTGCACAGAACGGCGAGGTGAGCAGGTTAAGCTTGATCATGTCGGAGATCGCTCTATGGTGGTTTATAAGCTGCCTCTGGCAGAGATAGTCTTTGATTTTTACGATCGGATCAAGTCCCTCTCCTGTGGCTATGCCAGCTTTGACTGGGAATTAGAGGGCTATCTTCAAGCTGACATAGTGAAGCTGAGCATTTTAGTGAATTCCGAGCCCGTAGATGCGCTTTCCTGCATGGTGCATAAAAGTTTTGCTGAACAGCGCGGCAGAGCCTTGTGCAAGCGGCTGAAAGATCTCATTCCCCAGCAGCTATATAAAATTGCCATTCAGGCTGCCATTGGTGGCAAAATCATTGCCCGCGAGACCATCAGTGCACTGCGCAAGGACGTTACCGCCAAGTGCTATGGGGGAGACATAACTCGCAAAAAAAAACTGCTAGAAAAACAGAAAAAGGGCAAGAAGCGCATGCGGACTTTTGGTAACGTCAGCATTCCCAAAAATGCTTTTATTGATGCTCTGAAAATTGATCATAAAAAATGATATCTCAAATGATTATTTGCCTGGGAATAATTTTGAATATTAGAGCTGCTCATTCTTTGATGGTAGATAATGAGAAATATTTAAGCTGATTAACCACGATAAATCTCAATGGTAGATCCCGGGTTTATTATATGAATCTTATTATCTTAAGAATATAACTCACCACTAAATATAAAATTAGATTGGTGTAAAATATTGCTCTTTCTACCAGAATATTCCACGCCCCATGCTTTCAGCCCTGTTTGCTAAAGCATACTAATAGTACACACAAAGATTATTAAGATTTATTGACAAGGCTAGCGAGGATGCTAGAATTAGCTAGATGGGGGTATAGCTCAGCTGGTAGAGCAACTGCCTTGCAAGCAGTAGGTCAGCGGTTCAACTCCGCTTACCTCCACATAAGGCTTGGTTTTTCTAATTTATTTTTGCTTCATAGGCCGATACTCTGGCAGGCTTTATTAAACAAATATATATATATCAGCCCTATATTTTACAGCTGAAAAATACTCATACCAGCGGCAAAATTGCGCTGCTTCAGGTCAAGCCTCGGCATGATCTAGCCACGCATCACAAGATTTCATATCATCAGCATTATTATCAGTATCCGGAGGTCACATAAATTTTCAGAGATAGGCATTAGCTTTCAGGATTTTATAACAAAATCCTATTCCGCTTATGCCAAACCCTAACTGTTAGGCTGTCGCTGTGCCCAGTTATGCCTATAATCACCCGTACATCAATATGTAAATAAGAATGAGCGCTATAGAAATCTAGGCACAATGCAGGCTTTCTCTAGCTAGCGCAGGCCTCCAGAGAGGTTGCTTCTTAGCGGCTGGTCAATTTAGCTATCCAGATTATAATATAAATTTATTGCACTCTAATATTCCGGTCTAATATTCAGCAATCATTGTCAAATGCCCCATGTACTTCTCCGCGTCGGTACTCAGCATATATACAAAATATCAATATCATCAGATATCAAAATTTCTTACATCTGTGTTTGATGGCTTACCTGCTCTAAGATCCTCACCCCAGGATTATTTCTGGCATATTGCCCCAATTTTATTGAGTTGGCTTTTTCAGACAAGCTGTCATCATTGGACAGGAGGTGC
>BLZN01000127.1 GCA_014132315.1 Rickettsiales bacterium
TGGAGTAAAAACCCCAACGCTATCTACTGTATAGCTAGACTGGCTAGCCATCATAGGAATTATTACTTGCACAACCTGGCAGCAGGAAAAAGAGACCAGGCTCTCGATTGGAGACACAACTAACATCGCTGGTTTCAGCGTTTCGCTGCAGGGTGTCTCAACCGGCAAGGCCGATAATTACCATTTCTTACGTGCTGAATTCAGCTTAGAAAACAAAATAATTTTGCCAGAAATTAGATATTATCTTGTTGAGGATGTTAAAATCTCTGATACGGCAATCTTTAGGAAACTTATGTCAGATTTATATTTTGCGATTGAAAGTGCTGAAAGCATGGATTCCATCCTGGTTAAAATTCAATATCGCCCGCTAATAAATCTGATCTGGCTGGGATGTTTTGTGATATTTTTAAGTGGCATTGCTGCAATTTTTAGATTTAGAATAAATCATGCGCAATTCACAGATAAATAATTTATAATAAACTATGGATACTACCCTGATACGCAACTTCGCTATTATCGCTCACATTGATCATGGCAAATCTACTTTTGCTGATAGGCTGATTGAATATTGCGGCGGCTTGGAGGAACGCGAAATGCAGAGCCAAGTCCTGGATTCCATGGAGCTGGAACGCGAAAGAGGAATCACCATCAAAGCGCAAACCGTGCGTCTGCTCTACAGAAACAACGGCAAAATCTTCTGCTTGAATCTGATCGACACCCCGGGTCATGTTGATTTCACTTATGAGGTGAGCAGGAGTCTTGCTGCCTGCGAAGGATCTTTGCTTCTGGTGGATTCGAGCCAGGGAGTGGAGGCACAAACCTTGGCGAATGCTTATCTGGCGGTTGAAAATGATCATAAGATTATCCCAGTTTTGAACAAAATAGATTTGCCATCCTCTGAGCCCGAGCGAGTGAAGGGGCAGATAGAAGAGGTAATCGGCATAGACACTCAGGATGCGGTTCTGGCTTCAGCCAAAACCGGTGCAGGGATTAAGGAGGCTCTGGATTCGATTATAGAATTTCTGCCCACCCCCGAAGGAGACGCCAAAAAACCACTCAAGGCGCTGCTGGTGGATAGCTGGTATGATGAATATCTGGGCGTGGTGGTTTTGGTGAGGGTCAAGGATGGGGCCCTGAAGAAAGGCCTCAAAATATATATGATGGCTAGCCAGTCTAGCTATACAGTAGATAGCGTTGGGGTTTTTACTCCA
>BLZN01000128.1 GCA_014132315.1 Rickettsiales bacterium
TCCGGGGAGTGTATCTATACTCCAAGAGCCGAGCCAAAGCCCTATAATAATTCCTCGCACCTCCCTGATTTTGCTATCTAGCATGTATAGTGCTTCAAGGAAAAGCTCTACTAATATAATTTTTATGCCAAAATATATTATTGCTTGCTTGGATTGCGTTGCAGCGAGATATCTATATGCTATTCTAAGCACAGGGATACCAAAATTTTTGCCCTGCACCAATACTATATGGAAGTTAGAAAGTCAGTGTTAGGTAACGGTACTTTCCTATTATATAGAATAATAGGAAAGCATCAACTTTTTATCACCTTGATCAGGTAGCTTTTTTGATTTTCCTGACCGTTACTTTCCACTGGGGGCCAGATTGGATGTCATATTTACCGGCAAAACTGTCTTGGTTTAAGGCAAAAGATAGATTATCCAAGCTATTTATATAAGCCAATGGATGACCTTCTTCTGCATCGGCGAATGTTTTGAGATATGGAATTGTTGCGCTATATACTAGCTGTCTTAATCCTTCCTCTTCGTTGATAATCTGAATGTGCAACTTATCTCCTATTTTTGCATTGAGATTTTCCTCGATCTTTTCTCTAGTGATGTTGCTCCACACATTGCCATATCTTATATCCAAGATGGGGATGCTGCCATAAATTGTCCCATTCCGAAAATATGGATTCTGATGAGGGATTGTCACGACCTCATTGCCTAATGCCTCTCCAACTTCTTCAAAGGAGATTACGTTGGCCGCCAGTCTAGCTCCTGTATATACATATACGTCTCTGCCATGGAAGGTATAGCTCGCACCAGAGCGCGGGAGACGATTCCTAGTTTCGTCTATTTCCCTTATCTCGTCTATCCCCAGGTGCTCAGCCACTAAAGTTAGAGTGCCGTTGTCTGGTGTAACAAAATAGTGTCCTGATTTTGTGCGTAACACCACTGATTTTCTGTCTGTGCCTACTCCTGGGTCTACGACTGAGACAAATACTGTTCCGCTGGTCCAATATTC
>BLZN01000129.1 GCA_014132315.1 Rickettsiales bacterium
ACCAAATAAAATCCAATTACAGATAGCACGGATAATGGGTATCTTCCTTATAAAACTAACATTGGCATCAAAAAAAGATTTAGCTTTGCTGTCTGGTGCAGCATTGCTAAAAGTTGAGACCAGTGTTTTAGTATTCTCATGATGAGGATACTTACATTCAAGCGGCGCATCCTTGGATTCAGAGTCCCATCCTACAGCATATATTACATTTCCTGGAGATGATTTAGCTTTGCCTGTGCCGCCTGCAGTCTTATTCTCGGCTGCAGCACTTTTACTCTCTCTTACAGGCGCTCCTCTAAGTAATTTCATACACTCAT
>BLZN01000130.1 GCA_014132315.1 Rickettsiales bacterium
TTTTATAAGGAAGATACCCATTATCCGTGCTATCTGTAATTGGATTTTATTTGGTATTCCGTTTGGCCAGTTCTTTCAGAAATATTCTTTTGAAGCTAAGCTTGCAGACAAGATCGATACTTTAGCACATCAAAAATGTACCCGGATGATGAGCAGACTTGAGGAACTCACATTTAATGAGAAGGAGTTAGCGATAATCAAGAGATATAATAGTAATAAAGGGGAGGACACGGCCACGGTTGATAGGGATGATAACTTCTATGAAATCATGAAGAGGAGGGAGGCTGCAGGGGAGCTCACGTATCGTTGTTACCATACTGTAGCACTAGTACCAGCACATCTTATAACAGCAGCTCCAGAAGGCACAACAATTGATGACCTTTTAGAAAAAGTCGCAAAGAAACATGGGGAGGATAAAAATCTTTCCCTAGATAAATTTTTAGAGGGTATCGCGGAGTGTCTTGATGATACAATACAGAACAAAGTCAAGGAATACAGTAAGAAATTAGAAGCGGAGAAGCAAAAAAATCAGGGCACAGAACTCAGTAGCGGCACTTATTCTACTAAATTCATCAAAGAAGGAGAGAGCTCCAAAATTGGCTCCGGAAGCGCAGCCCCGGTTCAAGCACGTTGAGGTTAGGCTAATATACAGATCATCAGGCAGTCCACGAGGTTTT
>BLZN01000131.1 GCA_014132315.1 Rickettsiales bacterium
ACCAGCGCCACACCCCAGGACATCTTGCCCATGAATAGGCTGACTGCGAGGAATACGATTGCAACTGCAGCGATACCGTGACCGACCTTACCACTAAACAGCTTAACAACTTTACATATGGTTTTAGATATTTCTTCAGAGGCCAGCGCGTTATTGGACAAAGTTATATTTGCCGATATTACCATAAATGATAGCAGCAATACTGATATTATGTTTGATATTTTGGATTGCTTATTACCTTTGAGCATAAGATTACTCCTTTGGCTTATTAGTTCTAGGCCAATTATATTTGCTAATTGTAAATAAACTATAAATATGCCGAAATTATAGAAGCGGCTGTAGTTTTTTAAGCTAACAGAACACCCCGCTTTGCCCGGATATCCAGTTCACAATCTGCTCTGCACCAAAAATCAGCCCAATACCAATCGCCATGACCAGCGCCACAC
>BLZN01000132.1 GCA_014132315.1 Rickettsiales bacterium
ATAATATATATAAGAATAGTTTTAATAATAAATTTAATAATAGATACCTAGTTTAACAAAAAAGCGAAGCAAGCGGCGATACTTAATGCAAAAAAGCACCAAAGGGCTTAAAAAATAGCGGTGCGTTTTAGTGCAAAGCCTGAACTGAGCCATATAGCTTTTTTTGGCATCTCGGCTAAAATATAGGTCAGGCCTTAACTCCATATTTTTGTCTTTTAAGGAGCAAGGCAGAATGGCCAAATACATGGGTAATTATAAATATCATTATTTATAATTAATAAATTTATTAAGTAAAAAAATATATCAACGGAAGTAAGAGACGCCTCTGATTTGTGACTGGCAGCAAATTCAATGAGTTACAACTAAGAACAAGCCAAAAGTCAGAGGAGTAGCTTATGCCCTGGTACAAGCTACACATATCCCATCAGGGGTAAAAAAGAATGTTCAGGCATTGCTTATTTTGCCCGGCGCAGTGCATCCGGCGCTGCGGATCCGAGATTGAACCGAGTATACTAATTAAACCTTATTCATTTTTCTCAATATAACACACCTGACTATTCCTGATAAATCTTTTGCGCTGTCACATACCTCAAACCCATAATATTTAGCCAGCCTAAGTATGCCAATATACTGATGCCGGCCTATCTCCATAACAAGGAACCCGCGGAGCTTCAGCAACTTTTTTGCGATTAACAAGATTTGTCTGTAGCAAATCAATCCATCTACCCCGCCATCTAAAGCCAGGCGCGGCTCATGCTTTGAGACTTCATAGTGCACCAAATGGCTGCTTTGGATATACGGCGGGTTGCTGATGAGCAAATTAAACTTATGAGCAAAAATCCCGCTGTCACAGCAAGAACACCAAGACCGCAGCAAGAACAGCGCCCTATTCATCAGACCTAGCCTTGCAGCATTGGTGCGCGCAACAAAGCAAGCTTGCTGACTCTTCTCAATCCCGATGCCATAAGCATTGCGATACTCGGCCAATAAACTAAGCAATAAACATCCGCTGCCACTGCCCAAATCCAGCATCCGCAAAGCCAGAGATTTATTCTTATATAAAAGCAACGCTTGCTCTATGAGAGTTTCGCTGCTTGGACGGGGATCCAAAACATGCTCATTCACAAAAAAACTAGAGCACCAAAAGTCTCGCTTTTTTAATATATGCGATATAGGCTCTTGTTTTGCCCTGCGCTTTATCTTGCACAAAAATTCCTTGGCTCTTGAATAAGAAACTGGCTCGTTCGGATGAATAATTATACTCTCTCTGGTAGACGCCGAAACATCAGCGAGTATCAGCTCTGCATCCAAGGAATAACTTGATAAATTTGCTTGATATAAGATTTGCTTTGCCCGCTGGAGCAAAGAACCGGTGCTCATGGTCATTTAAGCACTTAAGCTGAGCTAGCGCTTTTTGAGCGCTTACGCATTTTAGCCATGATTTTTTCGCGTTTAATCTGTGGGATATGGTCAACAAACACCACCCCATTAGTGTGGTCAATTTCATGCTGTAGGCTAGTTGCCAGCAAACCATTAGCTGTAATAACTTGCTCCACACCATAATAATCCAAATAGCGCATTTTTATGGTTTTCGGCCTGGTGACCTTAGAGCTCTCGCCCGGAAAAGACAAACAACCCTCCATATAATCGCTTTTTTCCTCAGAAGAATGAATAATTTTTGGGTTGCATACGAACAAAGGCTTTGTATAGCCCAAATCAGTATCAGAACGCGCATCAGGCGGATCCACCTTGTGGCTGCTGTTGCGAATATGTACCGCCAAAACACGTTTATGCTCACCAACCTGCACCGCAGCCAGGCCAATTCCTCCGTGTTTATACATCGTTTCTAGCATGTCATCGAAAAGCTTGCGTATCTCGTCATCCACTTGCTCAACATCGCTAGAGCAAACAAATAAACGTTTATCAGGGGCAGTAACTAAAGTTAATATAGTCATAATACCTCAATGACAGCTAAATTTGAACCTTGAACACTAACGATAATGCTTGACTTCGTCATAGTATCATACAATCAGCGAATATAGTCAAATTTCAGCTTGCTGCCTTTTGCAGATAGATTAACCTTGCTGCCTTTAGGCAAATTATTAGAAATAATGTCGTGGGCTAATTTTTTCTTGACTTGATCAACAATAAATCTTTCAACATGACGCACGCCATATTTATGCTCATAGCCCTTCATTAAAAATTTTCTTGCTGCCTGATCCAAATTTAGCTTCACCTGATGAGCAGCAAGCTGCTTATTTAGATCAACAACAAACTTGTCAATTATGCTAAAAATCAGCTGTTCATTCAAGCTTTTGAACTTTATAATCGAATCTATACGATTCAGGAATTCCGGGGTAAATGCCTTTTCCAAGACCTTGATGCTGCCAGAATCTGCAAAAGCATTCTCAAAACCCACCGGGGTATTATGAAAGTCCTCCACACCCGCATTGGTGGTCATTATAATCACGGCATTACGAAAGCTCACCTTGCGCCCATTAGAATCAGTAAGCACTCCATAATCCATAATCTGCAGCATTATATTCAGCACGTCACGATGTGCTTTTTCTGTCTCATCCAGCAACAACACGCAATAAGGATTCGTCGCCACAGAATCGGTCAAAAATCCGCCCTGCTCGTGGCCAACATAGCCCGGAGGAGAGCCCACCATCCTCGAGATCGAATGAGACTCCATATATTCTGACATATCAATCCGCACCAGATGCATGTTCATATGCGAAGCAAATTGCTTGGCAAGTTCCGTTTTGCCAACGCCGGTGGGGCCATAAAAAATATAACATCCCAGGGGTCTGTTGGGGTTACGTAGCTCAGCTTTTGCTAATTTAATAGAGCTCACCAGCGCGGCTATTGCCTCATCCTGACCAAAGATAGCATGACGCAGAGAGCTCTCAAGAGTTTTTAGTTTACTTCTGTCATCCAAAGCAATTTTGTTGCACGGCACCTTTATCATGCGGGCCACAGTATCAGTGATATCCTGAGTGGCAATGCTTTTTTTCTTATTTGCTTTCAGCTTGCTATAAGAGCCTGCACTATCCATAACGTCCACCGCCTTGTCAGGCATAGCCTCATTATGGATATATCTATCCGACAGCACCGCTGCGGCCTTGATGGCATCATTGCTATATCGCACATCATGATATTTTTCATAGTATGGCCTCAAACCCTGAAGTATTTTCACAGTAGATTCCACCGAAGACTCCTCAATCACAATCTTGTCGAAACGACGATCCAGGGCTCGATCCTTGCTAAGATAACGCGTATATTCCTTGTGAGTCGTAGCACCAATACAGCGGAGCAGGCCCCTGGCTAGCGCAGGCTTAAGCAAATTACTTGCATCAATAGAGCCTCCATTGGTAGCTCCAGCGCCGATTATGGTATGCACCTCATCGATGAATAAAATAACTTCAGACCTGCTCTCGATATCTTGAATGATCATCTTCATCCTTTCCTCAAAATCACCCCTATAGCGCGTTCCAGCCAGCAAGGAGCCCATGTCAAGAGCAAATATAACATTATCCTTTAACATATCGGGCACCTGCCCCTGTACAATTCTCAGGGCTAGCCCTTCAACTATAGCAGTTTTGCCAACTCCAGGTTCACCAACATATAGCGGGTTGTTCTTGGTGCGGCGCATCAGAACCTCAATTGTCCTCTCGATTTCCTGATCCCTGCCCACCAATATATCAATCTTGCCTTGTCTGGCCTTATCATTCAGATTAATGCAGTAGCTGCTTAAAAAATCATGGTTTTTGCTGTCTTTGCTCTGAATCAAGTCTCGACTAGCAATGCTAGACAAAAAGCTAATTTCGTTGCTATAGGGATTGCTTATATCTTGGCTGTTAGAGATCGCGATCTCATTATGTATAAAGCTAACTATATCAACAGAATTAACGCTTTGCTCGCCAAGAAAATAAAAACCATAGGAGTCGCTTTCAGACAAAATCTGCAGCAGCACATGCACCGCACAAACCTCATCGCTGCCACTGGCACGAGCATAAAACATAGCGCGCTGCAAAACCTGTCTGAATTTATCAGTGGATTTTACCTCATCCATGCTGTGCAGCGTTACAACGCTAAACTCATAATTTAGAAAATTATATAGATTATTTCTAAGTAATTCGATGTTGGCACCACAATTCACAAGAATACTGCAAACCTCTGTGTCCTCAGCCAAAGCCAAAAATAAATGCTCCAGCGTCACATACTCATGATGAAATTGATAGGCTAAAGATACCGCTCTATAAATCACTAACTCAAGATTTTTTGATAGCATAACTAAAGCTCCTCTGCATCATAATTGAATTAAACTGATAATTATTCTCCGTTGCATATTTGGATATCTCGCTTACTTTAGTTTCAGCAATATCTTTAGTGTAAATACCGCATAAAGCATAGCCACACTTCGCAACTTTTGATAAAATTTCGCTAACTCTGGCTTGATCAAGATGAAAATGCCTCTGAAGAATGCTAGTCACAAATTGCTCTGGTGCCAGCTTATTCTCCAAAAGCCAAATATTATACATGCAAGGCTGAGTAATTTTGGTATCCTGGGCACTCAAATCAAAATTTAATATGCCCTGCACTACCTTCTTCACATCCTTATTCATAGCGCCTCTATAAACAATATATAATAACAACATACAGCAATAATCCTTAAAAAGAGGTTAGCCGCATAAATGTCAGTAATTTATTAACCAAATAGTAAATAATAAATTAATAATATAAAAAGAAGACAAAAATCGAATATATGATGTTAGACTATAGGTCGCAACCCCGGGTATTTTGCCGCATCCATAATCACAATATCATCATTTATAAAAGTATATGTTAATAATAATAGATAACTACGATAGTTTTACCTATAACCTGTATCACTACCTGCTGGAGATGGAGCAAAAAATAATAGTAAAACGCAACGATGCCATCACAATCACAGAAATCAGGGCGCTCCAGCCGAAAGCGATTATAATATCGCCCGGACCATGCGGCCCGAACGAATCCGGGATATGCCTGGAGCTGATAAAAAATTTCTCTGGCCAGATCCCAATTCTAGGTATATGCCTGGGTCATCAGGCCATAGGACAAGCATTTGGCGCAAAAATAATCCGAGCTCAGAGACCAATGCACGGCAAAACCTCCCTGATTAGGCATCATGGCTCAGCCTTGTTCAAAGACATCCCCACAAACTTTGAAGCAACGCGCTATCACTCGCTGATCATCGAGAGAGACGCAATACCGAAATGCCTCAAAATCACCGCTGAAACTAAACAAGGGGAGGTAATGGCCATAGAGCATGGACAATACTTGGTTTTCGGGATGCAATTCCATCCCGAAAGTATTCTGTCA
Organism: Rickettsiales bacterium; assembly: GCA_014132315.1. GTDB lineage: Bacteria > Pseudomonadota > Alphaproteobacteria > Rickettsiales > BLZN01 > BLZN01. The sequence goes on from BLZN01000132.1 coordinate 5,368, forward strand.
GAATGCGGAAAAGCACTATTGAGAAATTTTCTCCACATTGCAAGATCACAAAACCATAGCACCGGCCAATCAGAGTTCTCAAGCAGGCTAGGCAGCCTATAAGCCGAGTTCTGTCAAAGCGGTTATTCATCTAGGAAAAATGTTGCCATTTTTCTCTTGCGGTCCACCCAGGTAGCCAACACAGGAAGAATGTCTGCTTATATAAAGCATGCTACCTTTATTCGACCTTGCTCTCAGTGAGGGTTACCTCTGCCTTGCGTGTTGCCACGCAAGCGGTGCGCTCTTACCGCACCTTTTCACCCTTACCCGCCAAAAGACAGGCGGTAATTTTCTGTGGCCCTTTCTCTAGGGTCTCCCCCGATGGTCATTAGCCATCACTGTCTTCCCGTAGAGCTCGGACTTTCCTCTGCGTCTCATAAAGCTTGAGCTTTAAGCTCTCCAGCACAGCAACCGCTCAGCTGCCTAGCCCAAATATATCATACAACAATCCATGCATTTATAAAGTATATTTTTGGCTATATGCCTCAGGCTTAGACTTAAAAAACCCTGCGGGCCAAGGTCAGTGCTCTAATTTCTTTGGCGCCAGCTTTGATCAACTCCTTGCTGCATTCGTCTACAGTAGCACCAGTGGTGAATAGGTCATCCACCAGCAAAACAGTCTTGTTGGTCAATACCTCTTTATCTCGCGCTTTAAATGCACCACGTACATTCTCCACTCTTTGTGCATTTGTCATCAGCTTACGTTGGTACTCAGTATTCTTCTCCCTTATCAAGGCCCTCGGCCTGAGGGGAATACGATAAATCTTAGCAATAGTCTTCGCCAGCAGCACAGCTTGATTATACTTCCTCTTCAACAGCCTCCGACGATGCAGTGGCACAGGAACCACAATATCCACACCGCTCATCAGCTCACGACCAACATAAGCCATGCAGGCACCCAGGAACTTAGCTGTGTGAGTACGATCACGATACTTCAAGTCATACATCAACTCCTTACTGTCCTCATCCCAAACAAAAACTGACCTCATCTTGCTAAACTGATATCTCTTATATCTCCTCTGCAAACATGTGGCACAGAAATGTTCGCTGCCGGCATTGTCCACAAACAGCGGAAAACCGCAGCACTCACAATAAGGCGGAGCGATGAAATGCATTTTGTTATGGCATCCGTCGCAGAATCCAATCTCTGCAATAATCTCATTACAAAGCAGACACCTGTGCGGAAGCAGCAAATTTATTAGGCCGCTAGCCGCCCTGCCGAGCTTATCAAGCATAGATTTATCTAGCTATGCACCCAAAGTCTCCAACCCCAATCTGGCAAAGATTGCCCGGTCAGATTCGTGTGCAGGATTACCAGTGGTCAACAACTTTTCACCGTAAAATATGGAGTTGGCCCCAGCAAAAAAGCAAAGCGCCTGCATTTCTTCAGACATAGTCTCGCGTCCTGCGGCGAGCCTTACAAAAGATCTGGGCATCATAATTCTGGCCACTGCAACGGTGCGGATAAAATCAAAATTTTCTATCTTTTCCTGCTCAGCAAGGGGCGTGCCTTCTATCGGCACCAGACGATTGATCGGCACCGAGACCGGATGATTCTCGAGATTTGCCAGAGTCATCAGCATCTTTGCTCGATCAGCCACAGACTCTCCCATGCCAACAATGCCTCCGCTGCAAGTCTTGATGTCCGCATCACACACGTTCTTTATGGTATCAAGCCTATCCTGGTAGGTACGCGTAGTGATAATGTTATGGTAAAAATCTTCAGAAGTATCTATATTATGATTGTAAAAATCTAAACCTGCTTGCTTCAAAATCTGCAACTGCTCCAAAGTTGCCATTCCTGCAGAAAGACATGCCTCCAACCCTAGCTTCTTTACCTCCTTAACCGCAGCTGCAAGTTTATCTAAATCCCTATTGCGCAAGCTACGCCAGGCAGCACCCATGCAAAAACGAGATGCACCGGCCGATTTAGCCCGCATTGCCGCTTCCACTATGTCTTCTATTTCCATAAAATTTTTATTTTCTATATTAGTTTTATATCGTGCACTCTGAGCACAATATCTGCAATTTTCCGGACACTTGCCAGTCTTGATGCTGAGCAAGGTGCAAAGCTGGATAGCATTAGGGTCAAAATAATTGCGAAATACACTATGAGCCTCGAATAAAAGGTCGTTAAGGGGCTTTTGGAATAGATCCATAACCTCATCCAATCTCCAATCATGCTTAATTAAACTCATAACAAAAAATATATAGGATTTTATAATATATTAAATTTTATTATCTTATAAAATTTATAAATTTTCACTCACAAAGGCAAATTACCATGTTTGCGCCACAGACGGCTAGATTGCTTGTTTTTCAAAATTTCCAACGCTCTGCACAGACGATAGCGAGTTGAGCATGGCAATATTATATCATCAATAAACCCACGAGATGCAGCAAGCAGGGGATTGGAAAATTTCTGTTTGTATTCGTCTATCAATTTCTTTCTCTGCTCTTCTGCACGCCCTCGGAATATAACCTCCACGGCACTTTCTGCTCCCATTACGGCTATCTCAGAAGAAGCCCAGGCATAATTTATATCGCCACTCAGGTGTTTTGAGTTCATCACGATATACGCGCCTCCATAAGCTTTCCTAGTGATAACAGTGATTTTCGGTACTGTTGCCTCAGCATATGCATAAAGCAGCTTTGCTCCATGTTTAATGATCCCCCCATGCTCCTGATGCAGACCAGGCATAAATCCCGGTACATCCACAAGGGTAATCAGCGGAATGCCAAAGGCATCACAGAAACGCACAAAACGCGCTGCCTTGCGAGAAGAATTGATATCCAGACATCCTGCCAAGTGGGTGGGCTGATTGGCCACAAAACCTACGGTTGAGCTGCCCATCCTGCCAAAACCAATAATTATATTTTTTGCAAAATCAGGCTGTATTTCAAAAAAATCATTGTCATCCGCTATGCACGTAACTAACTCCTTCATGTCATATGGCTTGTTGGAATCCGCAAGCACCAAAGACTCCAAAAATTCGCTCTCTCTAGCAATATCATCATTACTTTCTCTGGTTGGCACTTTTGCCAAATTATTATCCGGCAGAAAGCTAATCAGCCTGCGCACTTCCAGCAAAGCCTCGATATCGTTATCAAAGACCAGATCAGTCACCCCAGTCTTGCCAGAATGCACCTCCGCACCCCCAAGATCTTCCTTGCTGATTTCCTCATACATCACTTTTTTGATCACATCAGGACCAGTGACGAACATATAAGAGATATTCCTGACCATAAATATAAAATCGGTGATAGCAGGAGAATACACAGCTCCGCCAGCGCAAGGGCCCATGATTAGGGAAATCTGCGGGATCACCCCTGATGCATCAACGTTGCGCTGGAAAATCTCGCCATAGCCCGCCAAAGAATCCACCCCTTCCTGGATCCTAGCGCCCCCTGAATCATTGATTCCTATCATAGGCGCACCGGCTTTGATTGCCATGTCAAACACATGACATATTTTTTTTGCATTTGCCTCGCTCAGCGAACCTCCTAGCACGGTAAAATCCTGTGAATATACAAAAACGGTGCGACCAAAAATAGTGCCGACCCCTGTTATTACACCATCGCCTGGAGTCTTTCTGTTTTCGAGACCAAAATTGCTGCATCTATGCTCGGCAAATGTCCCATATTCTTCAAAAGAACCGCTATCCAGCAAGACATTAATCCGTTCCTGCGCAGTCAGCTTGCCAACACTATGCTGTTTTTCTATGCTGTTTTTTGCTTTATCTGCATAAACAGTCGCTTTTTTGCTTATAGGCTCCTTTAGGACTGTCGTGGACATAAAAGCAATATCAAATCAATTAAGAAAATTAAGAATACAATAATGCAGCTGGCACTGCAATATAAAACTTATGGCCAGACAATTAGCGCAGTATAATATTTACGCAATATTTAGTATATAAACTAAATTAATTATAATCTGTCTGTAATGTCAGCCACGCGACCCAGCTCCGGAATATCAATGACACCAGAGAGCACCTTCTGAATACCAGACTCCAACATCGGCACAAAACCACCCTTTTCCACTGCACATTTCCTAATCGCTTTAGCAGAAGCACCAGTAGATATCAGCTCAGCCAGATCTTCATCAATTCCCAGAATCTCACAAATCACCACCCTACCAGAATAACCAATATCAAGGCAATGGTGGCAGCCAACTTTGCGAAAAATTTTAACCGGAGACTTAATACCCAAAATCTTACATTCTTCCTCAGAGCAGACATATTCTTCCCTGCAATGTCTACACAGCTTCCTGACCAGTCTCTGAGAAATAACGCCGATCAGGGCGCTAGCAAGCATTTTTGGGTCAATACCAATATTCACTATCCTGGGAATAATTCCAGCTGCATCATTAGCATGAATGGTGGTGAATACTTTATGTCCGGTCATGGAGGCACGTATGGCCAGATTAGCTGCCTTCTCATCCCGAATCTCTCCAATAAAAATTATGTCAGGGTCCTGCCTTAGCAAAGACTTAATACCTTCATCAAAAGAAAAGGAGCTCCCTGCCGTTCTTGCGTCTGATTGCCTGATCACTGGCAAGCTATATTCCACCGGATCTTCCATGGTCATAATATTAACTTCCAAGGAATTTATATGGTTTAATATGGAATAAAGGGTAGTGGTTTTGCCGCTGCCAGTAGGGCCAGTAACCACTATGATACCCTCTGGTTTCATGAGCATTTTCTTTAAAGTTGAATAGTTATGTTCGGTTAAGCCAAGATCCTCTAAAGGTATTAAAGATTTCTTTTTGTCCAAAATTCTTATAACAATATTTTCCCCATGTATGGTGGGCTGAGTTGCAACGCGCAGGTCAATAGCCTGACCAGACTGATTATAAGAAATACGTCCGTCCTGCGGGTGGCGCTTCTCAGCAATGTTCATACCTGCTAAAATTTTAACCCTGACCGCAACGCTGTTCCAATAATCCTTATGAAAACTGCACACCTGAATCAACATGCCATCAATCCGATAACGCAGCCTCAGGAAAGATTCCTCCGGCTCAAAGTGAATATCAGATGCGCCTTTTTTAAAGGCATCTGATATTATCGAGTCAACCAACCTAACCGTGGGATTAGTATATTCATCAATGTTGCTAGCTAGCGACTCAGCTTCCTTGCCCAGCTCCTCCATCTCTTTGAGAATGCCCTCAACTGACATTTCATAGCCATAATAGCGATCTATGGCCTCTACTATATCCGCCTCAAAAGCATGTAAAGGTATGACTTTACAACCTTTAGGACAATATCTATTAAGTTTATCTACAAGCACAATATCGTAAATATCAGTGATGGCAACATAAAGTCGATCACCCGCTAAAGACACAGCTATGGCCTTGTCCGCTAATGCAACATCCTTAGGAATTATATTAATCACATTAGCGTCGAGCCTTGCGGATTTTAAATCAAAATCTTTTATGCCCTTCTGTCCGGATAGGACATCTTTTAAGGCACTTTCTGTTATAAATCCCAGCTCCACCAATATCTGAGCTAATGCTTTTTTATTAGGGCTTTCTTGATAAATCTTGAGCCCTATATCCAGCTGGTCCTGAGATATCAAGCCAGCTTTAACAAGATGACCATGGAGCTCCTCGGTGCTTTCTGGCTTGTTTATATTAATATTTGGCTTTTTACTCATCTCTCCAGCAGACAGCATCACAAAGACCTAACTCCATAACTAAATCAATCATACTCAAATAATATTAAACCAAGCTTAATGGTTGTGCTTTTTGCACAAATAGACTAGTTTCAAGCTACTATCGAGGCTATGAAATAACTTTTCCCAATAAATAATATATGCAAAAATACTGCGCTCACACGCCAGTTTTATTAAAAGAAGCAATAGATATGATCTCACCAAGGGAAGGAGGAATATATGTGGATTGCACTTTCGGAGCCGGAGGGCACAGCAGAGCCTTGCTTGAGGCTGCAAAATGTAAGGTCTATGCCATAGACAAAGACCCTGACACCAAAAATTTTTTTATAGAAATGCAAAAAGAATTCGGGGAGCGGATAGATTTTCTGCATGGCAACTTCAGCCTTATGCAGCCCATGCTGGCAGAGAAAGGGGTAAATTCGGTCAATGGAATTATACTAGATCTCGGGGTGTCCTCGATGCAGCTGGAGCAGGCAGAGCGCGGCTTCTCCTTCATGCACACGGGCACACTCGACATGCGAATGAGCCAGGAAGGCCTGGATGCAAAAAAATTTATTAACCAGGCGAATGAGAAAAAATTAGCAGATATAATATATCAATATGGCGACGAGCCCAGATCACGCCGTGTCGCAAAAGCCATAACCCAAGCCAGAGGCAAAAAAGCAATAGAAACTACTACCGAACTCGCAGAAATAATCCGCATGGCCATCCCAAGAGGCAAAAAGAAAATAGACACAGCGACAAAAACATTTCAGGCAATCCGCATTTGGCTCAATGACGAGCTGGCAGAACTCAAAGCAGGCCTGGATGCAGCGGCCAATTTGCTGGCACCAGAAGGTAGGCTGGTAGTTATTGCATTCCACTCGCTTGAAGATAAAATCGTCAAGGACTTTGTCCGCTTGCTATGCAAAAAAGAACCAAAAGAATTTATGGCCCTGAACAAAAAAATTATAAGACCGAGCATGACGGAGATCAAAAGTAATCCCCGTGCTAGGTCAGCACGCATGAGGGCGACCCAGAAGCTGGATAATTAATTTATTGCTTGATATATTGGTTATTTTATGCGCATTAAGGATCCCGCTTTCATCTCAAATATAAGATCCGATTTGTCAGCCAGCTTAGAGTTATGGGTGGCCAGCAAAACCGCAGCATTCAAATCCCTTGCAGCACTTACGAAGGCATCAAAAGCAATATCTGCGGCCTTATCATCAAGATTGCCCGTGGGCTCGTCCGCAAGCAGCAGCGCTGGCTCTTTCGCTAGCGCCCTAGCAATTGCAACGCGCTGCCTCTCGCCACCAGAAAGCTCAGCAGGCAGAGAATGCATCTTTTTTTTCAGGCCTAACCTATACAAAATAGATTCTGATGCCTTCCTGCTATTTTTTGCCGCATCACCCATTATAATTCGCGATAGCATGACATTTTCAAGCACGGATAATTCTGGCAATAAATGATGAAATTGATATACAAAGCCCAGCATTTCTCTTCTTATTTGCACGCGCTGCTTCTCAGAAATATTGCTGCACTCAATTCCCTTGATGTAGATCCGTCCCTCGCTAGGGACGTCAATTAGGCCGGCTATCTGCAAAAGAGTTGTTTTGCCAGAGCCCGAAGGACCAACTACAGCAGCCACCTCACCCGCTCTCACTTCCAGATTAATGCTGTTTATTATGGCTGCCTCATCATAGTGCTTGCCGATAGATTGCAGCCTTAAGATTGACACAAATTCTCATAACATCTTATATAGATAGGCGACCTACATAGAAGATAGTCAATTGCAGCTAAATCAGCCCGTCAAAATTAGCGGGAATGCCAAGTCTGCTAAGCAAATCAGTAATGCCACCGCCAGCATCTTCGTTGACCTTGCGCCTTGCATCATTATATGCGGCTTTTATCAAATCCTCTATTACTTCACGTTCCATTTTCAAAATTTCTGGCTCAATCTTAATAGACTTCATCTCATATTTGCCATCTATAATAACCACCACCATGCCAGCAGCGGTAGATCCTTTATATTCCTTTGCCGCAAATTGCTCCCTGGCTTTTTCAAAGTCGTCCTTTGATCCCATTAATTTTTTAAATAAATCTTCAACATCTGCCATTTTCGCCCACTAAATTTATGTCATGCACGGAACAATCGAACAAATCTATAATAGTACGCACTATATCAAACTTCAATAAAAATCTAGAATCTGCATTAGAATCATCAACATTGCGTCTCACCGAAACCTCCCAATGCTTCTTGGTCCACTTTTTTAAGCATTTGGCTAGCGTGCTCTTGATATAATCCTCAGCAACCGCATCGTCTGCCAGCAACTCGACAAAACCTTCCCTGAAGTTAATCAGCTTCGCATTGCTTCGCAGATAGCAAGACAGAATCATCTGGTTTTTTTCTTTACACAGAGAGATCAGCCCATCAAAACTATTAAAACTAAAGCTATTAATTGAAGTAGCTGGATCATCAATACACTCCCTATCCTTCTTGCTTTCTGCGCCTGCTTTACTGCTTGCCGAGAGATCATTATTTATAACCGTGGTAGAGCGAGAAAAATTTTGCTCTTGGGGGCTCTTTATAGAGCCAGGACCATCATATTTCTTTTCAGATTTAGCTGGCGTTGGAGAATTTTGCTGCAGATTCTTTATAACTTCAGCCGGAGAAGGCAGGCTAGATAAGCAAGATAATCTGATCAGCAAAATCTCAGCCGCCATATAGTAATTCGTGGTTAGATTTATCTCTGCAACTCCCCTCGCAAGCACCTGCCATGCTCTGTTCAAAAACTCCAGAGAAAGCAATGGTGCGAGCGTAGTTGCCCTTTTGATTAAATTTTCAGAATATTCAACAGATTCATAGTTAGCGCTCAGCCTGAGCCTGATCAACAGATGCAGCAGCTCCAAAATATGCTGCAAAGCGAGAACTGGATCATCTCCGGACTCATACAAATTTTTGAATAAAGATAGCGCCTGTTCAGTCCTGCCTGCCAATAAACTTTCCATAATATCAAACAGCTGTGTCTTATCAGAGATACCGAAAATCTCCTTCACCTCTTCAGCAGTAATAGCATGGCTGCGCTGCGAATAAGAAATCACCTGATCCAGCAAAGACAGGGCATCTCGCACCGAGCCGCCGGCAAAACTTGCGACCATCTTCGCTGCATTCTGCTCAGCCTGCACATTTTCCTTCACCAAAATACTGAGCAAATGCTGACTCAGGGACTCTGCGGTTAATCTTTTAAGAGCAAAATTCTGACAACGAGAAATTACAGTGAGTGGCACCTTTTTTTTCTCGGTGGTGGCAAAGATAAATTTGATGTGCGCAGGCGGCTCCTCCAAGAGCTTCAGCAGAGCGTTAAAGGCGCTATTGGAAAGCATATGAACTTCATCTATTATATAGACTCTATATCTAGCGCTGACCGGCAAGTAACAGGCATTATCAATTATCTCCCTAATCTCATCAACTCCGGTGTGGCTGGCTGCATCAATCTCTAGGACGTCAGGATGACAGGATTTTTTTATTGCAGTGCAGCTCTCGCATTCTCCGCAGGGTTCCTGCGCATAATTTTGGCAATTAATCGCCATGGCAATTATGCGTGCAGAGCTGGTTTTGCCGATTCCGTGGCTGCCGGTCAGTAGAAATGCATTTGCCACTCTATCAAGCGATATTGCGCTCTTTATAGTCTCAACTAAAATTTCTTGCCCAATTAAATCAGCAAATTTTCTGGGCCTATATTTATTTGCCAGCATATATGCTTTTAAACAGAAAATATAGCCTGACCCAAGCGGAGCCACTGTGGCTGCTTCATTTCTGACCTGACCTGGTCAGCAGCCCGCTTGCCCAGACTACTCCAATTTAACTAACATAAAACCACACTAATAGCAAATAAAACTGCATTGTGCAGCGGTGCCGGGCCGGCTAGGTTACCGAAGAATTCGGGGCAGAATGATGAATAGCTACCTCATCAATAGCTCCAAAACTTTCCTTTATGCGCACGGCAATGGCAAGACCCACAGAAAGGGTTGCAACACCAACAACTATGGCAGTCAACATCAATACATGAGGTATGGGGTTGCTGTATATAATATCTTTTTCTGCTTTGAGTATGGGCGGAGATGCATTTTCCATAAAACCAAGCGAGATATAAAAAAGCAGCACCGAGGTTTGGAATATTGTCATGCCTACTAATTTTTTAATCAGATTGCTGCTCGATATCATAATGTACATACCTATGATCATCAGCAGAACGGTGACGTAATAATTATAGATACCAAAAATCTCGCTAATCATTTTTCCTCCTAGTGGCAAAACTAAAATAAATAATTAACATCGCAGAGAAAACTGTCATTCCCACGCCTAACTCCACCAGAAATATCCCGAGCTTCTGACCAAAATTTTCAGCGAAAGCCGAATAATCCAAAAAATTCCTGCCGCAAAATATTCCCGCTAAGCCAGTGCTAGAATAAGCCAACACCCCAGCCGCTGCCATGGACCTCAAAAAAGACATGGGAATTACTGAAATCATAATGTCCGCTCCCAGGAATAGTGAGAATAAGATTATAGGAGCAGCCAGGATAACTCCTGCCTGGAAACCCCCCCCAGGACTATATTCTCCGTTCAACTGGACATATATCGCATACAACGCCACAAATGGAATGAGTAATGCTGAGAAGACCCTTAAAATAGGCTTATCTTCCATCTTATGCGTTTTATGTATCTTTCTCATCCCTGTCCCAAAGCATCAACATAACTGAAACCGCAGCAACCAGCACTACTGCCGTCTCGCCCAAAGTGTCGTAGCCCCTGAAGCTCGCTAGTATAGCAGTTACCACGTTAGTAAAGCCCATAAATTTCCTGGTGCCTTCTATGTAATAAGCAGCGATCTGATTATGCACAGGAGCACCACTCCAGCCAAATGCAGGCATGTCCTGAACTGCATAAAATAAACCAATTCCCACCAGCGCCACTATCAAAAAAGACAGAGCATTAACTGTTCTTTTTTCTCTTCTGCTTTCATGTCTCCCGGCCAGAGAAATAGCCGCTAAAAGCACTACAGTACTGATTCCTGCGCCAACTGCAGCCTCGGTTATAGCAACGTCAGGCGCATCCATAACTAAATATGCAGCCGCCATGAGCAAGCTAAATATGCTAAGCAAAACTGTTACTACCAGCAAATCAGTGGAGCACACTATCGCCAAAGCACTCACCAACAAAAACAGCAATAGCAAAGAATCAACTATATATACCATGTCAATCATTGCTATACTCTTTATATGCTTTATTAGAGGCGACCTTATTTGTATATGCAGCTTCTGCGAGTATATAGCAGGCAGTGGCGGATGTCGCCCATAAAAAAATTATTATAAGCAAAATTTTAGCCATCACAAGAAAAGGCGGTGAGTATGCAAAAATCATCCCAATTAGCATCAATGGCACACCAAAGGAATCAGTGATCCCGGCCGGATGCAAACGTGAATAAAAATCCGGGAATCTAAAAATACCAACAGATCCCGTAAGGACCATGACAGCACCGAAAAATATCAAGAAATAGCCAAGATACATATCCTAATATCCCAAAGATTCAACCATGAGCACAGCGATATTTTTGACAAAACTAGGCACAGCAAACAATACTAGATTGGATATCACCGCTAGAAATATAATACCAAGCAGTAATTTAGGGCCGTTAATCGCATAAGATTCCGCGCCACTAAAGCAGGTTATCTTTATAATTCTCAGGTAATAAGCAATCGATAATACGCTTGCAACAATGGCGACTATTGCCAAAATGAACATTTTGTTTTCCATAATCGACATAAAAACATAAAATTTCGCAAAAAATCCAACCAAAGGCGGCAAGCCTGCCATGGAAAACATGAATATAGCTGTTGCAAAGGAAATGAAGGAAAAACCAGCAATACGCCTACCAACCTCTTCAATATTATAATCGGAATCAGAGCCAGGGCTATTGAGCAAATATATTATTATGGTAAACATCCCAACAGCAGAAATCAGATAGATAAGAGTATACAAAACAGCTGCAGCTAACCCTTCCCTGGTGCCAGTAACTAGCGCAAGTAATATATAGCCAATATGAGCTATAGAGCCGTAGGCCATGAATCTTTTAATATTCTTTTGCCTCATTGCTCCTAGCGAGCCTAGAATTATCGATAAAATGGCAAGCAGTGATATGATTTGCTGATTATGCAAAGAGTGCAGCGGATGCGCTAGCATTCTAATCAGAACTAGCACCCCAGTGAATTTTGACATCGTGGCCAGCAGCATAGTGATTTCCGTGGGTGCACCCTGATACACATCCGGAGTCCACATATGAAAAGGCACAGCAGAGACCTTAAACAGTAAACCAGATAAAACTAAAGCAAAACCCAGCATAAGAGGCATATCGGTCGCTAAGTCTAAGCTTGCCAGTTGCGCAAAGTTGGTGGTGCCGGCAAAGCCATATATCAGAGAAAATCCGTATATGGTTATGGCAGAAGCAACAGAGCTCAGAATAAAATATTTAACTCCTGCTTCCAAAGATCTAGGCTGGCCTCTCTCTATAGAAACCAATATATATAGCGCCAAAGATTGCAGCTCCAAGCTTAAGTAGAGCAGAATCAGATCATTGGCCGAAACCGCTAAAAGCATTCCTAATGCTGCGAGCAACAACAAAGCGCAATACTCACAAAATCTCAGATTGCTTCGGGAAACAACGAGCAATGTCGCCAAAAGTGATAATATTATTAATTTTGCAACTTTTGCAAAGTCATCAGAGATATATAGCTGATTGAATGCCACTTGATCTGCATAACCCACGCTCGAAACAGTAAAATATAGTGCAGAAGCAATAAACACCAAGCTCAAAACAGTAAAAACATGTCTTGACTGCCAAAATGCTCCTAGCAGGATAATAAACAAAGCTGCGGAAAAAACTATCAGTTCTGGCAGAGCCAACCACAGCTCACAACTGTAGGTCATCGCTGCCCCATCAAAAATATATCCATATCATCCACCGGAGCACTAATCAGATCTAAAACCGGAGATGGATAGATGCCCAGCAGCACTACAATAATGCCCAGCAGCATCAACACAACAAATTCGACCCTGGTTAAATCTACTAAGTTTTCAGAGCGTTGCTCATCTCTAATTTTAGCAAAGAATATTCTTCTATATAACTGGAGCATATACACGCTGCCAAGCACTATGCCAATTAGCATCAGCAATGCATATACCTTGGACTGCCTAAATACACCAAGCATAACCAGGAATTCCCCAATAAACCCAGCAGTGCCAGGCAGGCCTATGGAGGAGATAGTAAAAAGCATAAAAAACGCAGCACCGGCGGGCATTACGCTGGTCATCCCTCCATAATCAGCGATCTTCCTGCTGCGCATTCTTTCATATAGCGTTCCGATTCCTATGAACAACGCACTTGAGATCAATCCATGGCTCAGCATTTGGAATATTGCACCTTTCAGGGCCTGGCTGTTCAGAGAAAAAATGCCCATGGTGACAAACCCCATATGCGCTATCGAGGAATAAGCAATCATTTTTTTCATGTCCTGCTGTGCCATTGCAACAAGCGAAATATAGATTATGGAAACAATGCTGATGAAATAAACCAGGCCGCAGAGCTCCTGACTGGCATCCGGAAAAAAGACCAGCGAAAACCGCAGCAAACCGTAAGCACCTATCTTAATCAAGATACCAGCCAGCATGACCGATCCTGCTGTGGGCGCCTGAACATGCGCATCAGGCAGCCAGGTGTGCACAGGCCACATGGGAATTTTGATGGCAAAAGACACAAAAAAAGCCAGCCAAAGCCACGTCTGCGCCTTCAGAGAAAGGCTTGGCAAAACCTCGGCAAGCTCAATTATATTCATGGTATGGAATCTGTTGCGGATATATAAAATTGCCAGCAGGAACAACACAGAGCCAACCAGGGTATAGATCAGTAGCTTGAAAGAGGCATATACCCTTTCTTCTCCGCCCCAAATCCCAATAATAAAAAACAATGGAATTAGAGACGCTTCGAAAAACAAGTAAAATAATAATAGGTCCAGCGAAACAAAAACCCCGATGCAGCACGCCTCTAATAAAAGCAGCATTGCTATATAAAGCCTTATTCGTTCTAATCTGGGCGTAATGGCGATGCACAAAGGCACAAGCGCAACGGTTAAAAACACAAACAGCAAGGAAATTCCGTCTATCCCCAGAGAATAATTAAGGTGCAAATCTGCTAACCAAGGATAAGACTCGACAAACTGAAAACCGCTTAATCCTCGATCAAAATTCAAGCACAAAATTGTCGCAAGCAAGAAATTTATCAAGGCAAACAACAGGCCGATACCTCTTGCAGCAGCTCGGTTTTTTGCAAAAATAGCTGTGCTCAATGCCCCGAATATTGGCACGCACAACAAAGCAGATAATAGAGAATCAACCCTGAGATATTCCATCCAAACTCATAAAAATATTAATGCTCAAAGATAAACATTAAGGAAATAATTATTCATTATCCAACTAATTAAAAATATAATACCTATCACCATAACAAATGCATAATTAAATATATATCCGACATGAATTTTAGTAATATATCCGGATAATGCATAAGAAATTTTCGCGATCATTTTTGGCCCCAGCCCATCTATAATCCTTCTGTCAAACACATTGCCACAAAATCTACTCAGCAAAATCATAGGCTTAACTAACATAAAATTATAGATCTCATCAAAATACCATTTGTTGGCCATAAAATCAGCAAATAAACCCCTTTGCGTGAAAAACCGTTTCGCCAGCATGAATGCAAAAAATATCCCCGCAATGCTGAGCAAAGTAGGCAAGAAACGAATCAGATAATCGCCATGCCCCTCCTCTGTCGCGTTCCCTAGCTCATGTAAATCCCAAAAATTATTTCTATAAACACCTAGTCTATGCCCCAAATAACCTAGAGATAAAGAAAATAGGGTCAAAACAACCAAAGGAAACAGCATAGACGCGGGAGGTTCATGCGGACTAGCAAACGCAGCATATCTAGATTCACCAAAAAATGCATAATTCAGTAGCCGGAAAGAATAATACGCAGTCAAGAAAACCGAAACAAGGCCCAAGGCAAATGCAAAATCCGCAGCAGCAGAACCATGGGCATAAGCTGCCTCTAATATCAGATCCTTGGAAAAATATCCTGAAAAGGGAAATATACCGGCAATAGAAAAAGATCCGACCAGCATGAATGCAAAAGTAAGTGGCATTTTGCGCCTAATACCCCCCATTTTGGATAAGTCCTGCTCCCCGCCCAAGGCATGTATTATGCTGCCTGCGCCTAAAAACAACAAAGACTTGAAAAAAGCGTGGGTCACTAAGTGAAACATGCCGACTCCATAAGCAGAAACACCGCAAGCAAAAACCATATATCCTAACTGGCTGCAGGTGGAATACGCAATGACTTTTTTGATGTCTTTCTGCCCAATAGCCACTGCTGCACCAAAAAAACAAGTCACTGCACCCACGGCAGTCATGGTCATGCGTGCAAGCTCCGCATACTCAAACAATGGCGCACACCTGATGATTAAGAATATCCCGGCAGTTACCATCGTAGCTGCATGAATCAAAGCTGAAACCGGGGTCGGCCCCTCCATGGCATCTGGCAGCCAAACGTGAAATCCAATCTGCGCAGACTTGCCCATACACCCAATCAGCAGGCAAATGCAAATAAAATCTATATATTTAATACCGTGAAATTTCTCATGGTAAGAACTGGCACCTACGAAGACTTGCTCAAAATTTAGGCTGCCAAACGCATGATAAATGGCAAACATGCCCAGCACAAATCCACAATCAGCTAGCCTATTAACCATAAATGCTTTGATGGAAGCTGAATTTGCAGCATCTTTCTGAAACCAAAAACCAATGAGCAAATATGAGCATAGCCCCACCCCCTCCCAGCCAAAAAACATCTGCAAGAAATTATCACTGACCACCAAAACCATCATAAAGGCAGTAAACATCGATAAATAACAAAAAAATCTTGGCTGACCAGGATCGCTGTGCATGTAACCAAAAGAATATATATGCACCAGGGAAGAAACTGTGCTCACTACAGCCAACATGGCCGCAGACAGCATATCAACCCTGATACCCCAAAATACTTTGAAATCACCAATAGCTATCCAGGGAAATAGTCTACTTTGAATTATATTAGTACCTTCCCCTCCGCTAAAAATATTCCACAGCAAATACCAAGACAATGCAGCTGAGGCCACAACGCAGCCAGTAGTGATCATTCCTGCCCAGATCTTAGGGAGCCTCAGGCAAAAAAGCCCAGCAGAAAATGCACCTAAGATAGGCAGAAAAACTACAATATTCTCCATTTATTTACTCACGAATATCACTAATCTCTATGCTACCTGCATGCCTAAAATAGGCCAACAATATGGCAAGGCCAATGGCTGCCTCTGCAGCCGCAATAGTCAGAACAAGCATGGCAGCAATCTGGCCTTTTATGTCCCCTAAAAAAACCGAAAAAGCGACAAAATTAATATTAACTGACAGAAGCACCAATTCTATGCACATAATTATATTTATTAAGTTTTTGCGGTTAAGAAATACACCACACAAGCCTATGACAAACACAGTCGCTGACAGCACGAGATAGTGCTTCAAAGTTATGGTATGTAACAGCTCACTCACCTAAACCCTCGCCTGTTTTGACTTTTACTATCTCCAAAGTATCTTTCGGGGAGCGCAATGCAGGTCTGTGCTGCAATTTGTTTCCCCTGCTCTTTCTCAAAGTTAAGACAACAGCCCCTATCATCGCGGTCAGCAGTATGGCGCCACAAATCTGGAACAATAATATATAATCCGTATATAGAACCTTACCGATTTCTCTAGCAGCATCCATTTCAACCAATTTGAATCCGTCATAGCTCACAGAGTCAAAAATAAAATACATATCCATCAATAATACTAGCGCAATAAGGGCTCCAGCAGGCAGATACCTAACAAAGCCCTCACGCAATTTAGCTAAATTTATATTCAGCATCATGACCACAAACAAGAACAAAACCGCCACTGCGCCGACATATACAATCAGCAGGAGCATCGCCAGAAACTCCGCACCAATAATTATAAGTAAACCCGCAGAGCAAAAAAAGGATAGTATTAAAAATAAAACAGAATACACAGGATTTTTGCTAAAGGTCACCACCGACGCGGACAATACAACTAATAAGGCAAAAAAATAAAATAATGTCATATATATTAATCTTTAATCAGCTCCCAAACACTTCCTTTAATTTAACTCTCTGCTCGTCATTGAGAGAAATAAACCCCATACCAGATAAATACCCCTCAGGAGCAATGGCAGCATCGCTGATAATCTCCTTTATAAAATCCTTCAATCCTATAATTGAATCGAGCTCATCTTTCTTAATATACACGTAAAGTGGCCTAGTTAAACTATATTTACCGGATAATATATTCTCCTTTGTGGGCATTACTCCGCCAAACAAATTAGCCTTTATATCCTCGCTGTTCTGCTCTAAAAAACTAAAACTCACAATTCCGAGGGCATTTGTGTTGGATATCAGCTTACGGATGATTACGCTATCATTTTCTGCAGCTTCAATAAAAAAACCATCGTGGCGGAGCTTCCGACATTGCTCTTCCCTATCTGGCAAGTGTGGATAATCCATCTGAAATTCCTTCATGCGCACGCATCTAGGCAAAAAAATTAGGTTCAGGAAAATATCACGAGTTCCGCTGCCGCTCGGAGGCCCGTAAATCTCAATTCTGCGATCAGGCAAAGTGAGATCTATCTGGGACCAATTGCTATAAAAATTAGCAACAATATTGCCGTCCTTGACAATCTTGGCTGCCACTGCTTTGAAAATATGATCTTGAGTTAAATTAAAAGCAGGGCCGTTTTTTGAGTTCACAATAATCAGGCCATCATAGCCAATTTTCAGCTCAATCAATTCGCCAGTGCCAGCGCAAAGACTGGATTCGCTGGCTCTAATTTGCCTAGAGGCAACCAGAACATTCGCGATATATTTATCCTTACTTCTGCAAAACAGACTAAATCCCGCACCAGTGCTGCTGGATTCAACATAAGGGGAGGCAAATATACTATTTCGACCAAATTCCTCTGCAATGCGCGTGATAAATGGATATACCACAGAAGAACCAACAACATGTATTCTTTCTCTAGCTAAGCCAAAAGGACTGGCCTCGAAAGAAAATAAAATGAGCATTAATATAAGTAACGGCATAAAGTAGCCTTGTCGCATCTAATAAGAGCTATTATAATATAGGTTAATTTTTGTCAAGGTAAAAGCATGCTCAAAGAAGCCGGTGCTCATGAAAGCTATGATGCAGATTCAATAGTCATCCTCAAGGGTCTTGAGGCAGTACAAAAAAGACCAGGGATGTACATAGGCAACACCGAAGATGGCTCCGGGCTGCACCACATGATATACGAAGCAGTGGACAACTCCATAGATGAAGCTATGGCTGGATATTGTGATAGAATCACCATCACATTGAACCCAGATGGATCAGCAACCATCGAGGATAACGGAAGAGGCATCCCGACTGAGATACACAAAAAAGAGGGGATATCAGCAGCTGAAATAATCATGACACAGCTGCATGCAGGCGGCAAATTCGACCACAAAACATATAAAATCTCAGGCGGTTTGCACGGAGTTGGGATATCGGTCGTAAACGCTCTGTCCCTGTGGCTTGAGCTGACAATATGGAGAAATAATAAGGAATATCGAATAAGATTCCAAGAAGGCAAAGCAACAGATAAATTAAAAGTAACAGGAGAAGGCATTGGAAAACAAGGCACCAAAATCACCTTCTATCCTTCATCAAAGATATTCGCCAAAACAAAATTTAGCTTCAATACATTGGAGCAAAGACTGAAGGAATTGGCATTTTTGAACCCCGGGCTTGGGATCGAATTAGCAGAGCCCAATGAAAACCAGAAAATATACCTAAAATATGCAGGAGGACTGGAGGAGTTCATCAAGCACCTGGACAAAAAC
This sequence comes from Rickettsiales bacterium, assembly GCA_014132315.1. Lineage (GTDB taxonomy): Bacteria > Pseudomonadota > Alphaproteobacteria > Rickettsiales > BLZN01 > BLZN01. Next base: position 24,115 of record BLZN01000132.1, read on the forward strand.
AAAAATTCCATGCACAAAACCATTAACATAAAAGGAAAAATGCAGGATATAGAGATATATGCTTCGTTCAATTGGAACGATTCTCTATATGAAAACATAATATGCTTCACCAACAACATTAAACAAAAAGATGGCGGCACTCACCTCGCAGGACTCAAATCTGCCCTGACACGCTGCATTAATAATTATTCCAATAACCTCAACAAAAAAGAAAAAATGGATTTGATCGGAGAAGACATACGTGAAGGGCTGACATGCGTGCTGTCAGCTAGATCTCCGAACCCCAAATTTGCATCACAAACTAAAGATAAACTGATAAGTCTGGAAGTTAAAAAAGCAGTAGAGACCATAATATCGGAGCAGCTGCAAAACTGGCTAGAAGAACATCCAAATGAGGCAAGGTTGATTTTGGCTAAGATAATCTTGGCCGCCAATGCAAGAAAAGCGGCAAAAAAAGCGCGCGAAATCACCAGAAGAAAATCCGCACTGAGCTCAACTGCCCTGCCTGGCAAGCTCGCTGACTGCCAGGAAAAATCTCCGGAATTATCAGAGCTATTTATCGTTGAGGGAGATTCAGCCGGAGGCTCAGCAAAAATGGGCAGAACGAGAAGAACTCAGGCGATATTGCCAATCAGGGGCAAAATATTGAATGTGGAACGATCTAGGTTTGACCGGATGCTTTCTTCAACGGAAATCGCAGATTTAATTACCGCAATAGGCACAGGGATCGGCAATGAAGATTTTAGCATTGGCAAGGCACGCTATCACAAAATTATCATCATGACAGACGCAGATGTGGATGGCTCACATATCCGCACCCTGCTGCTGACATTTTTCTTCAGATATATGAGAGAAGTCATTGGAAAGGGATATTTATATATCGCCAGACCCCCACTTTATAAAGTGAAAAAGGGACGCAGCGAGATATATCTAAAAGATGAGGGGGCAATGCAGGAATATCTAATCGAGAGCGCCCTAGAGTCAGCGATCTTAACATCTGCAGATGGAGCACAATATTCCGGTCAGCACTTGAGGGAAATTATCCGTCAATCCATGCTGGCCGAAAAATTCATCAACAGGAAATATGGTCATGTTCCCAAAATAATAATCGAAATTTTTCTGCTAGTATATTTTCAGCATCAGGCAAATCTAGAGAAAACACTGAGCATAGCCCGGGCAAGAATTAACAGTCTAGAACCAGATTATCCATGGCATGTCAGGCAGGCGAATAACCAGATTATTTTTGAAAGAACAGTCAAAGAGATAAAGGAGAGTTATGCTTTTAATTTGGATAACATAGACGACAACACAGCAGACGCGCTAAATTATTTGACTAAAATCTTCGACGGCACTTGCAACATCGCTGTAAATAATATCAGCAATAATCTTACTGGTCCGAGCGAGCTCTCAAAATACATCATAGAAGGAGGCAGAAAGGGGTTAGACATCAAGAGATTCAAAGGTTTAGGAGAAATGAATGCGGACCAACTGTGGGAAACTACGCTCAACCCAGAAAATCGCACTTTGCTAAAAGTTAACGTTGATGACGAAGAATCAACGGATGGCACATTTTCGATGCTTATGGGAAATGTCGTGGAGCCTAGAAAAGAATTTATTCAGGAAAATGCATTAAAGGCCGAAAATCTCGATTTTTAGCCTGATTAGGTAGGCTGCTTATTTTTGTTAATAAATATTATTATTATTATTAATAAATTATTGTTCTGCAAATTTGACTAGCCAAATTCATCCTGGATTTTCTGTCTAATTTCATCAGGCGGATCCTGCCCCCAGCCAGAATATAGAACCTTTCCGTAATCAGCCACATCAAGAGAGCCGCCCTGGGTTTTCTTCAAAAATACCGGCAGTTTCACTTTATCAACCAAAACATAATGCCACGCTGCCTTTCCCTTATCTTTACCCCTTACCAAATATACTAAATTACCTCTCTTTTTACTAAGTGTCTCAGAGAATCCATCCTCCCCGCCCTTTCCTTGACCGCTAGCAAAATTACTACCAGCTTTCTTTTGCGCCATCTTTGAGAAGGATTTTTTGTCAGGTTTTGGTTTTTTTTGTGGTGCAGGCCTCTTTTCGAATTTCGAAGTAAAAGCAGAGGCGCTACCAGCATCAGAATCCAGCGGAGGTTGCGTGCTTGCTTTGCTAGCCCTAACTCGTTCTTTTATGTTGGTGTGCAATTTATTCAATAAAGCCAGAAGCTGCTTCAACAAAGCTAAAATAGTTTTGATGATCTTGCTTTCTCTGTTCCCAAGTCTAGATTCAATTATCCTGACAGCCATTCCAATGAACTTTATGGTTAGCCAAATCACCATAAGTATCAGCTGGGTCATCAAAGAAAACAACGACATCATGAACCTTTACCTATACAACTATAAAAGATATAATAAGCTGGCGGATATGTCAAAATTACATCAACAAGAAACCAATTAGAAACTAATTTAGCAAAAAACATGCAACAAATCATTTACATGATAACAGGCCCCACTGCAACAGGCAAATCAGAGATGGCATCAAAATTAGCGCAAAAAATAAATGGAATAGTTATCAATGCAGATTCCAAACAAATATACAGAGAAATACCAGTCATCACTGCACAACCTGCAGATAATATTGTGCCGCACTGGCTTTATGGACATATTTCTGTAAAAGATGAATATTCTGTAGCACACTGGCTGAAAGATGTGACCAGAGCAATAAATGCCGCCTGGGATAAAAAGATGACCCCGATACTCACAGGTGGCACGGGATTTTACTTAAAAGCACTAACCAACGGTCTAAATTCCTTGCCGAAAATCAGTGAATCAACCAAGCAAAAAGTGCAGCATATGCTGAAGACAGAAAAAAGAGAGCAGCTGCATGATTTTTTGGTCAGCAAAGACCCAGAAGCTGCTAGCAAAATATATCCTGGTGACTCTTATCGTTTGGGGCGTGCGTTGGAAATTATCATGCAAAGCAACAAAACGCCGACAGAATGGAAAAAAGCAAGGCCAGAGATGCCGATACCTAATGCAACATTCAAGAAATATGTAGTTAACTTCGCAAGAGAAAAGATATATGGAAAAATCAATCTCAGGTTCATCAATATGATGAAACAAGGAGCATTAGAAGAGGCAGAGACTCTGCTATCGATGAATTTGCCCCAGAATTCACCTGCAATGAAAAGCCATGGAATCCCCGAGCTGATTCAGTATCTACAGGGCAAAATTTCCTTAAGCCAAGCAACTACAAAAGCACAGCAAAACACCCGTAATTATGCCAAAAGGCAGCTAACTTGGCTTAGAAAGCAAATGCCTGATGCGCAACCGGTTGCCAGCATAAAAGATATATGTGACATATAAACACAAAGCATGCTCAGAAATTTTGAGATAAGTCTGGCCCTGCGCTATTTGCGCTCAAGAGCGAAAGAAAAATTTATCTCAGTAGTGGCAATTTTTTCTTTGCTGGGCATTGCCCTGGGGGTCACAACCTTGATTGTAGTAACATCAGTAATGAACGGCTTTCATGAGGAGTTGCTGAGCAAGCTAATCGGGATCAGAGGGCAAATTACCATATATAAATCTGCTGGCAAAGGAATCGGGATAAGAAGCTATAGCGAAATAAAAGAGCAAATACTGGCCATAAAGTCAGTCAAGGTGTCTGTGCCTACAATCAATAGGCAGATATTGATCATAAATAACAAAGGCAGCAGCTCAGGAGCAATAATCAATGCAGTGGAAGATATCGACCAACTGCCTATGATAGCGAAAAAAATCATTATTGGATCAGGCAAAAATTTTTCTAATGGCGTGCCCAATGGAGTGATCATAGGTTCTGGCTTGGCAAAAAATCTGGGACTTGAAATCGGAGATAAAATCAAGGCGATTGATCCCAGCAGTCAGGGCATTAGCCCGCGCAATATGACCCCTAAGGTAACACAACTTGAAATAATCGCTATTTTTAGCACTGGCATGCTTGAATATGACAATATATATATATACATGCCTCTAAAGATTGCACAAAATATATTCAAAGCTAAAGACACAGTTGACTACATAGAAATTTTTCTTGATGATCCTATGAAATCCAAGGAAATCATCAGTAATATTGCTCTTGGGCTAGAGGGAGGAAACTTATGCATAACTGACTGGCAAGCACAGAACCAGCATTATATTCAGGCTCTCAACACAGAAAGAAGAGTAACTTTCCTGGTGATAACTTTGATAATAGTCGTTGCAGCATTTAATATCACCTCAAGCCTGATTATGCTAGTACAAGAAAAAAAAGGTAACATCGCAATATTAAGGACCATGGGTGCTAGCAGAGGCAGCATAATGAAAATATTCTTCATATGCGGGGCAATTATTGGTGCTCTAGGCACTCTAATAGGGGCATCAGTGGGAATTTGCATCATAATTAACTTTGAAAATATTAAGGATTTTTTGTATAAATTTATCAATAATAAAGTTTTAAAACCTATCATAATATTTATTATAGAGCTGCCTGCAGACCTAAAATATCAGGATATGCTGTTCATAGTCACAATCGCCCTAGGGCTCTCATTTCTTGCCACTATATTCCCCGCCTATAAAGCAGCAAAGCACAACCCGGCAGACATACTGCGCTATAACTCATTGTAACAATACACATCAAAACGGACTTGACATTACAAAGTCATTGAGCTAGAAATAAAATATAAATCCTAGGTTTTATTGATATATTTCACTGCAAATTATAGGAATCCATGGTTGCAACAATACCAAGCTTTACTATGCAAGATCTATTTGAAGCAGGGGTGCATTTCGGACACAGAGCATCACTCTGGAATCCTCTGATGGAATCTTTCATCTATGGCAAGCAAAATAACACTCACATAATTGACCTCCAAAAAACAACCCCTCTGCTGCATAATGCTCTATCCGCAATATTTAAAATCGCCAAACAAAGGGGAAGAATTTTGTTTATAGGCACAAAAATGCAGGTTGGGCCGATAATCGCAGAAGCAGCAGAGCGTTGCGGCCAACATTACATCAATCATCGTTGGCTAGGCGGTACTTTCACAAATTGGCCCACCATATCTGGATCTATCAAGCAGCTAGTCAAGATAGAGGAATCTTTGGCAGAAGATAATCCGGACTTAACAAAAAAAGAAAAATTAACATTGCAACGCAAAAAAGATAAAATGGATAGATTGTTCTGCGGAATAAGGGAGATGGGCGGGTTGCCAGATCTTGTGTTTATAATCGACGCGCATAAAGAGAGCACAGCAATCAAAGAAGCCAAAAAAGCTGGGATACCCATCGTTGCAGTATTAGACACCAACTGCGATCCAAGAGGAATAGATTATCCCATTCCTGGCAATGATGACTCAACAAGAGCAATCAAGCTCTATTGCGAACTGGTTGCAGAAAGTATCTTAGCAGGGATTGAAGCAGATTTGTCGCAATCAGGCACCAACATCAAAAGCACAGAAGATTTGGAGCAGCAGATAAAGCAAAACAATGATGATCAGCAGCAGCCCGACAAGAAAAGTGATGACGGCGGTAAAAATGAGGATATGCAAAATGCCGCTTCTGCAGACAATCAAGCCGCAAGTGATACAAAGCGGCAATAACAAACAATACATTTTATTTATAAAACATGAAAACTCAATTAATCAAAAAATTACGCGAAGTTACGGGAGCAGGAATCGTGGATTGCAAGCTAGCGCTGCAGGAGAGCAACTTTGACATAGAAAAAGCTTTGGAATACTTACGTAAAAAAGGAGTTGCCGCTGCAAGAAAAAGACATGGTAGAGATACATCTGAAGGCCTGATAGCGCTGCAAATTCAGGAAAACAAAGGTGCCTTGGTGGCATTATATTCAGAAACAGACTTCGTCGCCCGCAATGCAACTTTCCAGAATCTAGCAAAAAATCTTGCCAGTCTAGCTCTTGATAATTTTACAGACCTTGAGTCCTTTAGCAAGACGCCATATCCTAGCTCGCAATCAACAGTAGCAGAGGAGATTGCAAATAACATATCCACTACAGGAGAAAATATTGCCCTGAAGCAGGTGACTGTCTTGAGCGTTGGGCAAGGAGCAATATTGCATTATGTTCATAGCCCGATAGCAGCCAATTTAGGCAAAATAGGAGTATTGGTTGCACTGGAATCAGCAGCACCAAAAACCCAGCTGCAGGAGCTCGGGAAAAATCTGGCAATGCAAATTGCCGCAACCAAACCTGATGCTTTATCAATCGAAACTCTGGATAAAAGAAAAATCGAGAAAGAACGAGATATCATCGCCGAGCAAGTGCGTCGACTCAACAAACCCGACAATATTTCCGCAAAGATGATCGAGGGAAGACTAAAGAAATACTTCGCAGACGCAGTTTTATTGGAGCAGGCGTGCATAGCTGATAACAAAATCACGGTCAGGGAGCTGATTGCAGCAACAGAAAAGCAGCTGGGTGAATCAATCAGGATTGCCGGCTATAGAATGCTAATACTCGGGGAGCATAACGCGCTATATACTCATGGCTAACTAAATTTTATGCATAACTATAAAAGAGTTTTGATCAAAATATCTGGCGAAGCTCTTATGGGTGAATCTGGCAAGGTGCATAACCTAGAAGTCATTAATTATATTGCAGCGCAAATTCAGCAAATACATAGTGCAGATATACAAATTTGCCTTGTCGTTGGCGGAGGTAATATTTACAGAGGCAATGCAGAAAAAGCAGGGGGAATAGAAAGAGCAAGCGGGGACTATATAGGGATGCTTGCTACGGTCATTAACGCGCTCGCTATACAAAATGCGATTGAGCACCTGGCAGTGCCCTGCAGAGTGCTATCTGCGCTGAGTATGACCACAATTTGTGAGCCATATATCAGAAGAAGAGCGATACGTCACCTGGAAAAAAAAAGAGTGGTGATCTTCGCTGCAGGGACCGGCAACCCTTTTTTCTCAACTGATACCGCTGCTGCCTTGAGGGCGGCCGAGATGGGCTGTGATATCCTGATGAAGGCAACGCAGGTGGATGGCGTATATTCCGCGGATCCGAAGGTGCACAAAAATGCGATAAGATTTGCGCATATATCATACCAGGAGGTAATATCAAAAGACTTGCGAGTAATGGATACGGCTGCTATATCTTTAGCAAAAGAAAATAATATACCGATTATAATTTTTTCTTTAAAAAATAGTAATATGCTTTTGGATATTTTAAAGGGCAAGGGAGTTTATACTTTAATTGCAGATTAGTTATTATGTTTGAAGAAATTAAAGAAAACGCAAAAAAAAGAATGGAAGGTGCGATAGCAGCTCTGCATACCGAGCTTCAAGGCTTAAGGACAGGGCGCGCTAGTGCAGAGCTACTAAATCCAGCGATAGTTGAGATATATGGTGGAAAATTCAAAATCAATCAATTAGCAAGCATCAGTGTCCCAGAGCCAAAGATGCTCATAATACAAGTCTGGGAGCAGGGCAATGTGGATAAAATAATAAAAGCAATCACAAACGCTAATTTGGGCCTCAGCCCAGCCGCAGAAGGTGCAACAATAAGGATAATCATACCTGACATGAGCGAGGAGAGACGCAAAGAAATGGCGCAGATTGCATATAAATGTGCGGAGCAAACAAAAATATCCATTAGAAATGTAAGGCGGGACGCAGTCACCAAGCTCAAACAAATAAAAAAAGATATACCGGAAGATGAGCATCATCATCATTTGGATGCCATTCAAAAACTCACTGATAATATGATCAAGACGGTGGATCAGATGTCAGCAAAGAAACAAGAAGATATTTTGAATATATAATCTATAACTATAGCATGCCCAAGCCTGCAGCGTTAGTGCTTTGTGCCCTGATCTCCTCAGCGTTACTCTTTGCGCTAGGAGGCTGGCAGCTCAAGAGACTGCAATGGAAAAAACAATTGCTGAGCAAGATGGAAGTCAGGCTGGCCCTGCCAGCAAGACAAATTGCGGCTGCTGAAGACATAGAATATAGCAGAGTGGTGGTTATAGGCAGTCCACAGAGCGATAAAAACATACACCTATACTCGTATCGTGGCAAAGAATTGGGCTATGACATAATACTACCACTAAAAATCTCAAACAAAGGCACGGAAGATATAGTACTGATCAGCACAGGCTGGAGAAAGATTGAGGCACCGTCAGAGAGCCCAAAAAACTCAAGTTATCATCAAGAAATCAAAGGAATAGCGGAGCCCATAAAAAACAAAACAGTGTTTTTTGTTAAAAATAACCTCGAAAAAAATAAATGGTATCGTCTAAATATGCAGGATATAAGGGAATATTTTGGCAGCGACCAAATAAAACCTTACGTTGTATGGCAAGAAGAAGAATTCCTGCGACAGCACAAGAATATACCAGTTAATCATCATTTAGGATATGCAATCATGTGGTGCACACTGGGCATAATTTCAATCGTGATTTGGTCGATAAAATTTTTCCAGAATCTCCAGCATTGCCGACAAAAAATCAAATAAAGCTGTTAAATAAAATTTTTGATTTCCTTGATATGGGAAATTCTATGCGTATTGATCCCGCTAGCCTCAAGATTCTTGGCTCCCTTGGGAATAATCGCATCCTTAAAGCCAATCTTGCTCGCCTCCTTAAGCCTTGATTGGATGCTCGGTACTGCTCTGACCATGCCAGACAGACAAAGCTCGCCAAGCACAACAAAATTCCTAGGTATCACAACATCCAGCACAGCAGAGACCAGAGCGAGCGCCACTGCTAAATCTGCCGCAGGCTCCTGAATTTTTATTCCGCCGGTCACGCTCAGATAAATCTCCTTATCCCCCAGCGACAAACCATAACGAGAATTGAGAATCGCGACGATCATCGCCAGTCTATTGCTGTCCCAGCCCACGACCGCACGACGAGGTATGGCCATATAGCTGGGCGCAACCAAAGCCTGTATTTCAACCAGAATCGGCCTAGTGCCTTCCATACCGGCAAAAACCACGCACCCGCTGCTGGGGCTATATTCAGACAAAAATAGCTCGGATGGATTATGCATTTCTTTCAAGCCATCACTGCGCATCTCAAAAACGGCAATCTCATTAGACGCGCCAAAACGATTCTTGGTAGACCTCAGCATACGGAATTGGTCATTACCCTCAAAAGTCAACACAACATCCACCATATGTTCCAAAGTTTTGGGACCAGCAATCTGGCCATCTTTGTTGATATGCCCCACCAGAATTAGAGTAATGTTCAGCTCTTTTGCCATCTCAGCTAGCTTAGCAGCACAGAATCTAACCTGTGCAATAGTCCCAGGAGCTGAGCCAAGTTGATTAGTGCACATGGTTTGAATTGAGTCAATCACCAGAAAGCCTATCTTTCCTTGCATGGCACTAATAGTTTTGATGATGTCATCTATAGCAGCTGCGGACATCAGCAAAATAGAGCCAGCATCTATGCCGAGACGTCTGGCCCTAATGCTGATTTGTCTGGCAGATTCCTCCCCGGAAACATAAAGACATTGGGCGCTGCCCTTGGAAATGCCGGCAAGCAGTTGCAGGAGCAAAGTGGACTTACCAACCCCAGGATTACCGCTGATCAAAGCTATGGAGCCACTGATGAGGCCCCCGCCCAGCACCCTATCCATCTCGCTATAGTTGGTTTTGATACGCAATTCGGGATCAAAATCATAATCTACGCTGCGTACCTCCAGCAGGCTGCCTGAAGCCTTGCTTGATCTATCTTCTTCCAGGCTGTTCCACTCGCCGCAGGCACCACACTGCCCAGACCATTTGCTGGCTAAATTACCGCAAGATATACAGACGTATTGCGTTAACTTTTTCTTTACCATTCGACAAATAAACTAGCATGGAGTTTGAGCCTCTAGCAAGCTAGAAGTAAACATGTAATATTTATAGTTAAAATATGATAAAAATTAATATATATCAATATTCAAATAGTGAACTCAATATTATAAATCTTGAGAGTTTATCGCCAAAAGTAACTTTACAGCAACATTATAAAACAAAAGACAAAAAAAATAAATATTGTACTTGCAAAGATTGTAGTAAGTATGGATAAATAAATATTATAGATTAGAAATATTTCAGCGGTAAAGACATGGATAAAAATTTAAGTTATTATATAGAAGATAAACCAATTAAAAATACACTAAGTATCATCTGGTTAACTAGCATTCTACAAGGGAGGTGGATATGATGCGCGCTTTATTAGTCGAAGACGATGCTGCAACGGCTCGCTCAATAGAGCTGGCGTTAGCATTGGAAGAAATTATGTGCGACACCGTGGAGCTGGGTGAAGAAGGAATCGAAGTCAGCAAGCTCTATGATTACGACTTTATGATTCTAGATAGAATACTACCAGACATGGATGGTCATGAAGTATTGGTCAGAATCAGAAAAGCACAAATAAAAATTCCGGTACTTATTTTATCCGGTATCTCAAGTATAGAAAGTAAAGTCAAAGGACTAGGCTTCGGAGCAGACGACTATCTGACTAAGCCGTTTAATAGAAGCGAGCTGATTGCGCGACTGCAGGCAATTGTGCGTCGCTCGAAAGGACATCCAGACTCAATCGTAAAAGTTGGCAATCTAGAGCTTAATCTTGATAATAGAACAGTAACGGTTGCAGGCAAGCCAGTGCATCTAACTACCAAGGAATATGGAATACTCGAGCTTTTGGTGTTGCGCAACGGCGCCGTGCTCACAAAAGAAATGTTCTTGAATCACTTATATGGCGCAGTAGACACAGAGCCGGAATGCAAAATCATCGATGTGTTTATATGCAAATTACGTAGGAAACTTTACGAAGCATCGCCAGAACCTCTCATAGAAACAGTATGGGGACAAGGATATACATTAAAGAAACCTAGGGATGACGAGGATGAAGCTGACACTGCCGATCAAGTATCAGCAGCAGGCTCTATTCCTAGCGAAGTTTAAAAATTAGCTCTCCAGGCAAGAGATTATCTTATTCTACATAGCAATAACATCTAATTTTTAGGATTTTCATTAATGAGTATAGCCCTCTTGCCAGTATGACTCGGAGGGCTAACTATCTTGTTTTGCTCCATTTGCTCAACCAAGCTAGCTGCCCTATTATATCCAATTCTTAGCTGTCTCTGGATATAGCTAACAGAGACTTTATTGTCTCGCAGAATGATGCTAATTGCCTTGTCATAAAGATTTTGGTCCGGCCCAGGGCCGGTCTCAGGCTGCGTATCCGCAAAAGCCATAATACTTTCAACATATTCCGGCTCGCCCCTTTCCTTCAAAAAGGATACCACCTTCTGCACTTCCTCGTCGCTCACAAAAGGCCCGTGCAACCTGGTGATTTTGCTGCCCCCAGACATATAAAGCATGTCTCCCATCCCAAGCAGCCTCTCTGCCCCCTGCTCTCCCAATATCGTTCTGCTATCTATGCGTGAAGTGACTGCAAAGCTTATGCGCGTTGGAAAATTGGCCTTGATCACGCCCGTGATCACGTCAACCGAGGGGCGTTGCGTTGCCATGATGATGTGTATGCCCGCTGCCCTAGCCATTTGCGCCAGCCGCTGCACAGAAACCTCTATGTCCTTTCCAGCTACTAACATCAAATCAGCCATCTCATCAACCACAACCACAATAAAAGGCATATGCTTAGGCCCTTGCGATTTGGTCTTGATGGAGCTTCTTGTGCTGCTGGAATGCAGAATATCCTTCAGTTTCTTGTTATAGCCAGTGATGTTGCGCACCCCAAACTCAGACATCAAACGATACCTCTCCTCCATCTCCCTCACTACCCATTTCAGCGCCACCACCGCCTCCTTAGCCTCGGTCACCACCGGGGTCATCAGGTGGGGTATGCCATCATAAACAGAAAGTTCGAGCATCTTTGGGTCAATCATTATCAGCTTACACTGATCGGGAGTGAGTTTATAAAGTATGGATAAAATCATCGCATTGATCGCCACAGATTTGCCGGAGCCAGTGGTGCCAGCAACCAACAAATGCGGCATCTTCGCCAGATCCGCCACTACAGGATCACCGGCAATGGTCTTGCCCAGCACCAAAGGCAGAATCAAAGAGCCGTCTGCATAATCGTTGCTTTCCAGCAAATCGCGCAAAAATACTATCTCGCGATCTTTATTAGGCAGCTCAATCCCCATGGCGTTTCTGCCCGGTATCACCGCAATGCGTGCAGAGATTGCGCTCATAGATCGCGCCACGTCATCCGCAAGACCTATAACCCTGGAAGATTTAATTCCCGCCGCAGGCTCCAACTCATAGAGCGTCACAACCGGACCGGGCTTCACATTGGCTATGCTGCCCTTCACCCCGAAATCCTGTAGTGTTTTAAGCAGAGACTGGGTGTTGTCCTGTAGCAAATGATTAGATATTTTCTTCAAACGTTGGCTGCTGGGCTTTAGAATCCCCAGAGGAGGCAAGATATAAGCCGCCCTACTCTTATTAATTTCTTTACTATTATTAATTTTAGCACGCTGCTTTGGATCTCTGAGCTGAGCTGAGCTGCTGGGCTTTGTTTTTTTCTTGAGGCTTTTTATATCGCTGCTAGAAGAAGAATGAAGATTTAAAAAAATCAAACCAAGCGAACAAGAAATCAGCAGCAACATCAGGGCAATCACAACAGACCAGGAGAAGCTGAAATGACGCAGTGCGAATTTTTTTATTTCCTCGCCAAACCAGCCCCCTCCCTCAATATCACCAAGCAACAGCGCCAGCAACAGGCAAAATGATCCTGTGGACAGCAGAACCAGTAGGAAAGCAGGCGCTGATACTCCTATCTTTTTGCCAAATAACGCCCTAAAACCCCCGGTAAAAAATAGAAAAATAACCCCAATGCTTCCCCAGCCAAAAAGCTGCAGCACAGCAGTGGCTGCATAAGCCCCCACACTACCAGCGATGCTGCCCAAAAAATCATAGTTAAATAAAATCGCAATAAGATAGATAGCAAAATAAAACAGCAAAAAAGCATATAAATATGCCAGTGTAACTCGACGAATTTTCTGGGTTAAATTTAAACTAGCACTTTGCATAAGAACCCAAGCACAAACTAGGATCAATCTCTGTCAATATAATCGCAAGGATATAAAAAACAAAACAAGTATAATTAAAAATCTATTAAGAGACCATGAATGCAAACAAACTAAAGTTGACTACACAAGAATAATGCTATATTTATTAAGGGCCAACGGGGAGTGGCGCAGCCCGGTAGCGCATCTGGTTTGGGACCAGAGGGTCGGAGGTTCAAATCCTCTCTCCCCGACCACATGTCAAGGATAGCAATAAACATAGCAATGTCCAAAAACAATATATATACAATACTCGATATAGGCACAGCAAAGACGCTCTGCCTCATGACAAGAATAACCAACAAAGAAGAACCAGAGGTAATAGGCATGGGACATGTGCCATCCCAAGGCATAAATTCAGGCACCGTCACAGACATAAAAAAAGCCGCCGCTGCAGTAGAGATCGCAGCAAGAGACGCAGAGCAGATGGCAGGAGAGAAAATAAGCCAGGTTTATCTGAGCGTCTCAGGCCACAATACATTCTCCTTAATCTCCAAAGTTGAGGTCATGACCGAAAGCGGCAAAATTACTGAGCATGACATGCAAAATTTAACCAGAAAAGGCCTCATCACAGAAAAAAATAATATATCAATAATTCATTGCATACCGATAGATTACACAGTCGACGGCCTGAAAGGAATTAGCAACCCAGCAGGAATGCAAGGAAAAAGACTGGGTGCACGGCTGCACATCATCGCTGCCCACAAATCAAGATTGCGTAATATTTCGCAATGCCTCGCGCAATGCGGCATAAATATTACCGACCATATTGCATCGGCCTATAGCACAGGCTTTGCGTGTCTCGACCAGAATGAGCGGGATATCGGCAGCATAATGCTGGATATCGGGGCCAAAAACACTACAATAGCAGCCTACCAAGATAACAACATGATATATTCCGACTTTGTGCCGCTAGGAGGGCTGCACATCACCAAAGACATAGCATGCGGCTTATCAATCTCAATAGAGCAAGCAGAAAAAGTAAAAACCTCATATGGTAGCGCCTTGGAAAACATAAACAACCAGAATGAACTGGTAGAAATCTCAGATTCGGGTAATAGCCAGCAAAACATTTTAGTGCCTAAAACAACAATCAATGGCATAATCAATGCAAGAGCGGAAGAAATTTTTGAGCTAGTACGCGACAAACTCAAAGATGAGCGCATCGATGAATCAATTACTGGCAGAGTTGTCCTCACAGGTGGCTGCAGCAAGTTATTAAAAATACAAGAGCTCGCTGCAAGAATAATGCATGCGCACACAAGAATAGGCGTAGCAGCTACAATTAAAGGAATTGAGGAAAATGACCTGTCTTATACAGCTGCAATTGGCACGATAATGTTCATAAAAGAACAATCAGGAGTAAAAAGCAAGGTAATCCAGAGACAAAAAAAAGGGTTTATTGAAAATTTCTGGCAATGGATCAAAGAAGCAACAACCTAGCAAATCAAGGGATGCAAAATCTGAGCTGTCTGCACTTGGAAGCAAAAGAGAAAGAGCCAAAAAAGCTGGCAGTGGCGGTGCATGGCTTCGGCGCCTCTGCGGTAGATCTTTTCGGGCTTGCACGGAATATTGCAAATGCCTTGCCAGATACCTATTTTATATTGCCGAATGCACCTAATGCTTGCAGAGCAAACCCCGAAGGCTTTGAATGGTTTGACTTGTCTTCCACAACAGAAGAATCGATGTTAAGGGGCCTGAAGCAAGCAACAATAGCACTCAATGTCACTATAGATCACCACCTACAAAAGCTCAGCTTCAAACAAAACCAGCTGATATTCATCGGTTTTTCTCAAGGGGCAATGCTAAGTATGCACGCCGGCTTGCGTCGCAAAGGAGGCTGCCGCGCAATAGTCTCATTTTCCGGGGCGCTGGTAGGAGGAGCAGAGCTGCTGAAAGAAGAAATATCATCAAGACCAAAAATATGCCTAATACACGGCAAGCAAGACGAGGTTGTGCCCTTCTCTGCGCTCAAAATATCTCAAGAAAAGCTGCAGCAGAACAACGTAGCAGCAGAGACCTTTGCCCTCGATAACCTTGGACACTGCATAAGCCAGCAAGGCATAGAAATTGCGATTGATTTTTTGCGTCGCTCTGCAAATACCTAGCCAACAAACCCCATTGCAACCATATAAATCTCAGCAGAGCTAGGGTGGCTAGCGGCGGGCTTGAAATATTTTACCTTGTTAAAGTGTCGCTTTAAATTATCATATAGCTCCTGCTCCGTGCCGCCGCGCAACATCTTACACACAAAACAGCCACCCCTGGTTAGCACCTGGCAAGCAAAATCCGCGGCCTCCTCGCATAAATTCATCAGTCTTATGTGGTCGGTATAGGCGTCGCCACAAGAGAAAGGGGCCATATCAGAGAGGACCACATCCGCGGGTTTGTCCCGCAAGGAATCTTCGATTAAATTTTTGGCCTCAAGGAAGCTGCGGTTTATAAAATCAACGTTATCTATAGGATGCATACAAGCAGTGTCTACCGCTATGACCCTGCCATGCCTCCCCACTTTTGCTGCCGCGACCTGCGACCAACCGCCCGGCGCAGAACCCAAATCAATCGCCGCATGTCCGCTTTTGAGCAACTCGAACTTCTCATCAATCTGCAACAACTTATAGGCAGATCTGGAACGATAGCCCTCTATGGCAGCACATTTGGCATATCTATCATTCAGATGGCGTCTGAGCCAGCTAGTGGAAGATGGGGGGCGCCCTTTTGCGGTTTTGACTCTTATTTTCATTTACCCGGCTTTCTCACATTTTTGGCATTCTGCGCCTTGACTTGCGAGGTCGTACCTTGCTTTTTAGAGAGCTTGTACCAAACACCACCCACCAAACTCAGCATCTTATTGCGTAAGATATACAGAACATTCTTAAAACAGTATCTAAAAGCCTTAAAGATAAAATGCGGCAAAACAAACGCAGCTATTAATTTAAATGCAGACCCGGCACCTAAATTTGCCTTCTGTGGCCACCAATATATAATATAATCATAGATATATTTATAAATTTTTTCGGGTTTATATAGCATTTTATGATAAATAAGTTGGTCGTAACCCTTTACAAAAACAATAAGCAGGATACCAGTCACCAAAAGATAGAAAGCAGCATATATCAGCTTCGGCATCACTTTGCCTAAGCGCTCTATAAGCATCATGAACATCATGAAACGGAAAGCAAACATATCTAAAGAATAAACCTATGTAAATCAGTAGCCCACTTGCTAAATTCTTTTAAATTCATTTTAACATACTCACTATCAATCTTAACCGTTGTATTTTTCATGTCGCATGCATCAAAACTTACCTCTGCAAGCAACTTCTCAAGTATCGCGTGCAACCTCCTAGCCCCTATATCCTCAAGCTCTTTATTGAGCGAAATCGCCAACTCAGCTATAGACTTAATTCCGTCTTCGCAGAATTCCAGCTTCACACCCTCGGTCATCAGGAGTGCCTGATATTGCTTTATCGCACTGGATTCGGGTTCGGTTAAAATTTTCACCATATCATCCAAAGTCAGAGAAGAAAGCTCAACCCTGACCGGAAATCTACCCTGCATCTCAGGCAGCAAATCAGAGGGCTTAGACAAATGAAAAGCTCCGGATGCTATAAAAAGAATGTAATCAGTTTTAACGCAGCCATATTTCGTAGAAACAGCAGTACCCTCCACAAGAGGCAAAAGATCTCTCTGCACCCCTTCCCTACTAACGTCACCACCCCCTTTGATCGTGTGGTTAACTGCAATTTTATCCACCTCATCAAGAAATATAATCCCTTCATTTTCCGTGAGGGTAATAGCCTCTTTGACAATCGTATCCTCGTCTATCAGTTTATCGCTTTCTTCTTTAGATAAAATCTCCAGTGCCTCTTTGACTGACATAGTTTTCTTTTTAGTTTGTTTACGGCCTAGCATTTTATTAACGAAATCGTTCATATTGACGATCCCCATCTGACCGCCCGGTGCACCTGGGATGTCATAAGTAGAAAGACCGCCCTTGCTGTTGTTATCCGTAATTTCTATTTCCACTTCCTTTTCGTCCAGCTCACCGCTCTTCAATTTCTCCGTGAATATCTTCCTAGTCTCAGGGCTGGCATCTTTGCCTGAAAGCATGGTCACAATAATATCTAATGCAACTTTCTCAGCCGACACCGCCACTTCTTTTCTTTTGCGCTTCCGCACAATCTCTAACGCATTATCCAACAAGTCTCTAATCATTGAATCCACATCACGCCCCACATAGCCGACCTCAGTATACTTAGTAGCTTCAACCTTCACAAAAGGTGCCTCAAGAAGCTTGGCAAGTCTCCTGGCAATTTCCGTTTTGCCCACACCTGTCGGCCCCTTCATGAGTATGTTTTTGGGTGTGATTTCGTCCCTCAGTGGAAGCTCGACATAGCGGCGGCGCAGCCTATTTCTGAGGGCATTAGCCACGGCACGTTTTGCTTCTAAATGTCCAACCACATGGCGATTAAGCTGGTTCACAATTTCTTTGGGTGCCAGCCCCCCTTCAACTAAGCCAATTAACGGCCCATCCTCAGTCGTATGTGTATTGCTTGGATCTATTTTGCAGCTCATATTCATCAAGACAAACTTAAATATCTCATTATTATACTTTATCCCGCAGAACGCAAGTCTGCAACAAATCTACGCAGATATAGTAAAGAAAGCATTGCAGCCTGTATTTTGCCCCCTAGCTCTCAAGGCCCATTGGCTGAGAAAGCCTTAGCTAAATTATGGTTGAATTCTGCACAAAATATAAAACAAATACTGATTAAATAGAAGAAAAGCATAGAAACTATAATACCGGCTAAGCTGCCATAAATAATGCTAAGCTGATTAAAGCTTCTTAAGTAATAGGACAGGGCTTCTGCAGTCGATGACCACAGCAGCACCAACAAAATAGTACCAGGCATCACCTTGCGCCATTTTTGCTTCACATTCGGTAAGGTTAGATATAGCCAAAAAGCACAAAAAAATAATATTGCCACGCTAAATAAATATCTGATGTATATGAGATCTAATAACGGTTTAACATCAAAATATTTGCTCAACATATCTACAAATATAGGTACTACGGTCAAGCTGAGAATTGCCAGCACCATCGCAACAGTGATGAAAAGTATCTGCACAATGCTGAGTAACCTCCTAAAAATATAAGCAGGAGGAGTATGTACCCTATAAGCTCTATTTAAAACAGTGCGCATTCCTTCTACCACAGAAGATGCAGTCCATAGCGCCCCAGCCGCGGAAAGCGTCAGAACGCCTTGTGGAGGCTTGGAGATTATTTCCGTGATCCTCGGTTTTAGTCCATCAATCACGTCTTTGGGGATGCTATAAGATAAAATAAACTCGATAAAATCTTCCCAGAGCTTGTTGTCGTCTAGCAACTGGGCTATCTGGCCAATTATGGCAGCGAAAAAAACCAGGAATGGGAATAAAGAGAGTAAAAATAAAAATGCAAGATAACCTGCATATTCTGCCCCATCATGATCTATTGTGTCGTAAATCGCATTCGAGAAGCACCTGAGCAGGGTTCCCAAAAATTTAGATAGACCGGAATATATGAGCATAAAATAACAATATAATTCTCAAAGCAGAAATCGTTTTTTCTCTTTGCAATGCAATATGGCATATTATATTATTCATAGTATTTAGCATTTTCAAGATCAGCGCAAAAGCTAGTGAGTCAAAATATCTGAATTAGCATGGAGATCACAAGATATCATTTGTGTAATTTGATCTGCAGCTTACTGATTGCAGTGACACTTTTTGTATCTACCAACAGCCCGGCTCTTCTTCTAATTTTTGCTTTAGCTATTAGTGCAAACATATTCTTAAGCATTGCACCACAAAACACAAGCAATAGAAAAATTCAAGCTTTGCTAAAGCAAAATCAAATATTAATAGAGTCTTTAAGGCAAATTAATAAAATTACTATAATTAGTAATCATCTCAACAATATCGAACTTATCATAGAGCAAAAAACAACCAGGACTACAAGTAAATTGAATGCATTGGAAGTCTTAAAAAAATTGGACTTTGACATATCCAATTTACCTGATTTACAGTCATCCATTAAAGTTTTTGATCAGAAGCTGCAAAATCAAATGTGCATCAATAAAATCGCGGATGACCGCTTAAGCCTGAATATAAACACAATAAATACAGAGGAAATCCTTGGTCAGTTATTGGAAAAACACGGGATATGCACTTACATATCAGATCAGAAAGGCAGCATCATAAAAACTAACGACAACTTCGCAAAAAAATTTAAAGATGGAGCAAGAGACAAAATAGCTAACTTCTTGCATAAAAACCAAAACAGCATGACCAGGGCAGAATTTGCCCAAAATAGCGAGAATATGCTTATCAGTCAGATTAAAGCTGATCAGGAGGCAGCTTTTGGGATCATAACTCTCAAAGAGCCAAATAACAAAGCAGCATGGCAGAAACATTTCGAAAAACTACCAATGGCAATTGCTGAGCTTGATTTCTCAGGAGTTATAAATCAAAGCAATTGCTCCTTCAAAAGACTAATAGACATACAACAAAACAAAAATAAAATATATGATTATATAAAACCAAGCTTTGTTCAAAAAACAAGGGAATATCTGGATCCCAATAATAAGAATCCAAGCAGACATATCGAGATAGAGTTGAGCAACGAAAAACCGGTGTTAATTTATTCTGCTAAAACTAACAATCATATAACCATCTGCAGCACAGACATTGCAGAGCAAAAAAAACTGGAGCTGAACCTCCTGCACTCGCAAAAGATGCAGGTAATAGGCCAACTCGCAGGGGGAATAGCGCACGATTTTAATAATTTAATAACCGCAATAACAGGATTCTGTGAGTTGCTGCTGACAAGGCATCCGCCTGGAGATCAATCATTCCCCGATATAATACAAATAAAACAAAATGCAAACAGGGCTGCGAACCTGGTGAGGCAGCTGCTGGCTTTTTCGAGAAAACAAATGCTGCAGCCCAAAATCATTGACATAACTGAAGTGTTGGTGGAATTGGCACATCTGATCCGCAGGCTGATTGGGGAGGATATAGCGCTTGAGATAATCCACAGCCAGAATCTTGGTTTGGTAAAATTTGACCAAAGTCAGTTGGAGCAGATAATCATCAATCTTGCGGTGAATGCCCGTGATGCAATGCAAAACGGCGGCAAGTTAACCATCAAAACCAGCAATATGAATGCAGATCAGGCAAACAAGCTGCAGCGTTTTCCATCAGAAATGCTGAGCCCCGGGGAATACATACTAATAGAGTTAAAAGACACAGGATGCGGCATAGACAAAAAAATCATTAATAAAATTTTTGAGCCATTTTTCTCAACCAAAGAAGCAGGAAAAGGAACAGGGCTTGGGCTCTCAACGGCCTATGGAACGATCAAGCAAGCAGAAGGGCAAATATATGTGGATAGCAAACCTGGCGAAGGAACAACTTTCAGCATATTCCTAAAAAGATCCCACAACACACAGCGCAGAGCAAAAACTCGATCCCAATCTGCCCAGGAACAGCAGACGCTGGATTTGACAGGAAACGAAACTATATTGCTAGTGGAAGATGAGGCTGCAATCCGTACATGCAGCGCCACCATGCTGACAAACAAAGGATATAGGGTTATCGAGGCAGACTCTGCAGAATCTGCATTAAAAATTATAGGAAATGAGAAAATTGATTTGATAATCACTGATGTCGTTATGCCAAACATGAGCGGACCTCAAATGTTTGAAAAAATTGCCAAAGAATATCCCGATATCAAAGTAATTTTTATCTCTGGATATACAGATAAGCCAATTATACAAAATCATAATACTCAGCCCAATTTTCTATCCAAGCCTTTCACGCTAAAGGAGTTGGCCATTAAGGTTAAAAAAGCAATAAATACAGCAGTATAAACCTGTGCAAAAATTTTTAACAGAACCCATAAATTTCCACAAACTATGCAATATACTGTCTGATCCGTAAAATTTTTAAGTAATGTGGATTTCTATATTTTGCGAATTCTCGAACAAGATGTAGTATGTTGTTTTAAGCGCCAATTTATTATAATGCAACATTATACAATCTGCTTTGTAAACACAAAAAACAATGAGGAGCTGCCAGAATGCAAACGCAGCAGCAAGATAGGTTAATGCTGTCATTAAGTTACCTTTATGCAAGAAATTAAGCCCAATAATTCTCCTTCCTGTAAGCCTATAATCAAGCAAGCAGCCACTGCCTAACAAGCAGGATCTGCTCCTGCTCCATCAGTGCGGGGGTATGACCGGCTTCAACCTCGATCAAATCCACCTTGGCGTCTTCAAGCTGCAGCATTTGCCCTGCAACTTCCCTAGAAAGAATGTGCGATGTTCTACCGCGTATCACCAAAGTAGGCGCCGTAATCTTGCGCCATATATCCCACATATCATAACTATCCATTATTTTCTTACCCTTGCCAAAATTACGGATAATCGCCGGGTCCTCATGCAGCCTATAGCATCTATCCTTATCCATCACGATGCTATGCCTAATCAAATGTGACAGGTGCTCAGGCTTCTTGAGACCAAAAGTAGCAAACATTTTACGCAAGA
Source organism: Rickettsiales bacterium (assembly GCA_014132315.1). Lineage (GTDB taxonomy): Bacteria > Pseudomonadota > Alphaproteobacteria > Rickettsiales > BLZN01 > BLZN01. Next base: position 45,761 of record BLZN01000132.1, read on the forward strand.
AGTCCTCTATGGCACCCAGATCACCAGGGAGAGCGAGCGCAGAGCGCAGGAAGTCTCTGGTGTTGGTCAATGCCCTGCCAGAAACATACGGCCCTATGTCATTCAAAACAAGCTTGGAAATTTTTTCCGGATATCTGCTGGCTATGATCATGCCTATAATGCCGCCCATGGATGTGCCAATAAAATCCACCAGGCCACAAGATAAATGGTCAATCAGCAGCAATAAATCTTGTACATACTCCTCATAAATATAATAGCTCTTGTCGACCAACCAGTCGCTCCTGCCTCTGCCTGCAACATCAACGCAAATAACCTGGCAAACATCAGACAGATTATTCGCCAAATAATCAAAATCCCGAGAATTGCGGGTTAGTCCATGCACGCACAATATGGTTTTTCCGCTTCTACCCCACTTGTTATAGGCGATATTTCCTCTTCTGCCGGGGAATTTTTCATGGGTGATGGCACAATAATGCTGAGTAAATTTCATAGATTATTTATAAATTATTCATAGGCTATACGAAATTTCTAACCGGTAGTGTTGCCAAGGCTATAGGACAAAATCAGCAAGGGCACTGAATATAAAAATAGCATGCAGCAGGGATTTACATAGCTAATAAAAACATGTTAGCTCTACATGTCGATTCCAAAAATAACCTAGATGATAGCATAAAATGCGTCTCTGCTTCATATTCATCATCCTGCTGCTGACAAATAGCAGTCATGCTGCTCAGACAAGAATCAAACTGGCCATAGAGCAACCTTTATTGTTTGCGGTCAATGAAATAGCACAAAATTATCTTTTGGAGCATAATGTAATTTTCGATGTGCTATATATCAATGATTATGCAACTATATATAAATATTTTGAGCAAGATAACAATATGGATATCGTAGTAACCTCAAATACGCATCTGCTTGAGTTCCTGCAGGAAAAATATGGCGCAGAGAGTTTTGACATTGCAAAGGATAAACTTGCACTTTATGCAGATCAGGATAGCATGATCTATGCCAATCTAAAAGATACTAACAATTTCTCCATGGCAGATCTGCTCACGACAATCTCTAATGTTGCCAATATAGTATGCGGCAATTTCGATGAAACAATTGACGGTATGCACACAAAAGCTGCGCTGGAAAAAGCGCAAGTACTGCACAAAATAGCAGATAGGTTAGTGTTAGTTAAAGATGATGAGGCGATAAGATATTTAACAGGCAAGAGCAAAACAGTGGGCATAATGTTAAAAAATACTGAAAAACTCACCAGTGACGACATGAAAATTATTTCAATATTTAAAGATTATGATATAATATATAATGTAGCGATATTAGCAAATGCAAAAAAAAAGGCAGAAGCGCTAAGTTTTATAGAATTTTTACGCACTAAAGCCGCCCAAGCAATACTAGAAAAGCATGGTTTCACAATCGGGAAATAAATGAAAACAGCAGCAATCTTAAAAGTTATACTTCTAATATTTTTAATAGTAATTTTTATACTATTAATAGTAAAAGCTGCTAAAAAATGCAGATTGATCTTCACTAAGAAACTCAATCAAAAAGCCCATAAGAGATATCTGGAAGAAAAAGCCAAAATATTAGAAAAACAGCGGCAAAACCAACTCGAAAACGTGCAGTATTATGGCCCGCAAAACATGCCAGAGCCAGAGCAGATTGTGGGCATAGCAAAACCAGTAGGTCGATGGACAGAATTCGTAATCAAACAAAAATTTGCCTATCTCCATGCACTAAAACAGTTTTTAGCCCAACAGGACACCTCAGGGGACAACAGAAAGGGCTTTTGGCAAATTATGATCGAAGCAAAGTCACAGGCACAAGGCAGGCATCAGGGCAAAAGCAAAGGACGTTAGTGATATGTTAAGCTCTTTAATCTAATATAATCTTCAATGGTATATATTTTAAACTATGGCAGAAAAACGAGCAAGTTCCCTAACAATCAAGAAAGTTACTGTTCCATGCAGCTTTGCTGGCAACAAATCGCCCTTCACGGTTTATATTGGCTACCCTAAAGATGACAGCCCACATCCCCTATATTTTCAAAGCAAGTGGGCGCAAGACAAAAGCGGCGTAATCCCAGAGCCCATAATAAAAAGTATCTCCGATATATACCGGATATCACAAAAAAATAGGCTGGACTTTCCTAGTTTATTTACATATGCAATGCAATTAGCTACCTACAAAAAACAAATCAGCACTGTGCAAGAAGAAGAGTCAGATTCGGAAAAACCTTAGAGTAAAACTATAATAAAATAGTAATGCAATAACGACATACTTTTAAGAGTTAAGAATTTTGACAAAATCCCTGTAAAACACCTGTGGATCAATATCCCGCACATAACCCATTCTGCTTGAACACCTGCCGGTTTTGCTCAATTCTCCCAAGTGATTTGCCTCCTCATCAAACTCCACCTCAACTCTCAACTCATCATCACAAATAGTCCGCACCAAACCAGGAGTACCAACCAAAACAGAGGCGGCAAGCTGGTCATACATATATTCATAACCTCTTGTGCTTAGCACTATATTCAGTCTGTAGCTTTCTATCTGCTTTACAAGCCAACTAGCATTCTGCGACAAATCTAACTCTGATAACAACTCAAGCATAGACGCCACCTGATAGCAAGCATCTAAAGGCACAAACAGCAGCTGTAAATCGCTTTCCAGAACATATTTTGTCGCAACAGGATCGACAAAAATATTCCACTCCGCATAATTGCCAAGATAATGCGAATTATTCGAATCATGACCTACATTACCAATAACATCAATCGCACCGCCCATAATGACAACTCTTCTGATAAAAGAGAGATCATGGCCCGCCTTCAGCAGATAGCCTAGGGTTGTTAGTCCGCCGATTGAAAAAAAATCAATTTTATTACCTGATCTTGTAAGATGCTCAAAAAATTCCACCACGTCTCCCGGCTGTTGTAGAGGATCGCTTTTGGGTAGTTTAATTTTAAAAAGCTCATTCGCCTCACGACGAAAATCAGGAGAGAACATATTGCTATACATCATGGGCTTGTTACAGCCTTTGAGCACTGGGGTGTCATTTTTTCCAACAAAGCTCAGAACATTGCGTATGTTATCATAGCCCCTGCTTAAATTACACGCACCACAGCCAGTGACAATGATGGCTTCGATTTTTACTTTAGGGTGTTTTAATAAATAAAGGATTGCCCCATAATCATCAGACCCCAGATCAGTGTCAATCACAATATGTAAAAAATCATCAGTCATTGCCAACCCCTAGTAATAATAAAAAAAATAGGCTATGTTGCGACCAAAATACCAAAACAAACCCCAATGTCAAATAAGAAAATCCCAATTAGAAAAAATCTAAGAAAGCTTATTAAATCTAAGAAAATACAACGAAGGACCAGCAACAGAAAAGCAAAAGATGCACTGCTCTATTCTTTGAGCATTATCTCACTGGCAACGGCCATCTTAATACTAAGTATGATAATATTCGGTGTGTTGCACCAGGGATATCAGGCTTTTATGCAAACAAAAATCCTGCTCAGGTTGGAGCTAGAGCAGCATGAACTGGGCAGCATGAGCTATCAAGATATTGCGTGTGCATCCTTAAGCAAATTCCTTCCCCTAAGCAAAAATCAATGCGAAATCCATGAGATAATCAGCAGCAAAGCAGCAGAAGAAATACAGCGGGCAATCAAGCAAAATCCCGGCCAGAATCAGCTGGAAGCCTGGGTGACTGCTGCAGGCAAAATAGACATGCTCATAAAAGGCAAAATAGACAGAAGTCAAATTGATAGCGAGCTTGCATTGAATATTGACAATTTAATGCAGCAGGGCCTGGTTAAGCTCAGATTTAATCGAGCAATTTTCACATCCGCAGATTCAAGCTGGCCAGAAAGAGCAGGATTGCTGGGGGCTATCTTCGGCTCACTGGCGACAATGCTAGTATGCATAGCGGTATCTCTGCCAATAGGAATATTAACCGGGATATACTTGCAGGAATTTGCGCCTAAAAATAAAATTATTCATATAATTATGGTTAATATATATAATTTAGCATCCACACCATCAGTGGTATTTGGGCTTTTAGGAGGATATTTATATTTGGAGATACTCAGGATTCCACGCTCCTCACCGCTAGCAGGAGGGCTTACACTAGCTTTAATTATGCTGCCAATGGTGATTATAATCACTAAGCAAGCAATAAAAAATGTACCGCAATCAGTCAAAAACGCTGCTCTTGCCCTAGGAGCTTCGCATGCTCAGGCCTTATTTCATCATGTCCTGCCACTGGCACTGCCGGAAATTATGACCGGCATTATCCTGGGTATCGCCAGAATCTTAGGAGAAACCGCTCCGCTGCTGATAATAGGAATGGCGATATTCACCACAGAAATGCCAAATAGTATTACAGACGCCTCAGCCACTCTTTCTACGCAGATCTATCTTTGGTCCAAAAGCCCTGAGATCGCCTTCAAGGAACGCACCGGAGCAGCCATCATAACGCTAATTTTGATAATCGCCCTGTTGAACATACTAGCGGCAATTATCAAGAATAGGTTCAGCAAACTCAAATAACTCTATCTATTTTGTTGCACATAAAGACTAAAATTGTTAGCATTTTATCAAAACATACCTAGCAAAATGAATCCTGAAAGAGCTAAGAAAGAAATTAGGGAAGAATGTGGTGTTTTTGCTATCTCGTCATATAAAAAAGCATTTGAATGCTGCGTCTTAGGTTTGCATGCACTGCAGCACAGAGGACAGGAAGCCGCAGGAATAGCAACGGCCGACCAGAGCAAACAAAGCAAGCTTTTTGTGCATACCGGCCCAGGTTACGTGAATGAAATCTTCAAGGAGATATCTCTGCCCGGTGAAAGTGCAATAGGGCATGTGAGATATTCAACTAGCGGCAACAGCCTAGATCAGCAGCCCATTTATGCAAACCTAAGCATTGGGGAGCTGGCAATGGCTCACAACGGGAACCTGACCAACGTGAACCTAATGCGCAGGCAGCTGGAGAGCAAAGGATGTGTTTTTCAGACCACCATCGACACAGAAGTTTTTGTGCACCTCATTGCAACCAGTCAAAATAAAAGTCTAGCGGAGAGACTAAAAGACGCATGCAGGCAAGTCAAAGGGGCATATTCCTTGGTGTTAATCACCAAAGATCAAGTGATAGGCCTGAGAGATCCATTGGGAATTCGCCCCTTGGTGTTGGGCAGGCTCGAGAATAGCTACGTCATTGCTTCAGAAAGCTGCGCCTTAGACGCAGTGGGTGCCAGCCTAATTAGAGACATAAATCCAGGAGAAATAATAATATTAAACAAGAATTCTATGGATAGCACATATATAGAATTAGCCGAAAAACCGAGCCAAAAATTCTGCATTTTTGAATATGTATATTTTGCAAGACCAGACAGCATAGTGGAAAAAAAATCAGTCTATGAAGCCCGCAAAGAGATAGGCAGAGTGCTGGCAAAGGAGCGCAGGATCGAGGCAGACATGGCGGTGCCTTTACCAGATTCCGGCATACCAATAGCAATCGGCTATGCAGAAAGCGCAAAAATCCCGTTTGAGCTGGGCATCGTGCGCAGCCACTATGTCGGCAGAACCTTCATAGAGCCCACCCAAGAGGCCCGTGACCTGGCCGTGACATTAAAACACAACATCAACCGCGCTGTTGTTGTCGGCAAAAAAATCATCTTGATAGACGACAGTGTAGTCAGAGGCACCACCACCAAAAGGATAGTGGAAATGCTCAGAAGAGCAGGAGCAAAGGAGGTGCATCTATGCGTTGGCAGCCCTCCGTTTGCCCACCCGTGTTTTTATGGTATAGATACTCCCAACAAAGAACATTTACTGGCTACCGGACACTCCATAGATGAAATGAACAAAATCATTGGCTCAGACAGCCTGAATTTTATAAGCTTGGAAGGTTTATATAAGGCAATGGGAATTTATCGCGATAACAATAACCCACAATATTGCGATGCATGTCTCAGCGGCGATTATCCAATTGCAATATCCGGAATATCAGAGTCATCAGAGAAGCAAGAAACATCAAAAATATCGCTATGAAGACTCGAATATGTTGACTTTCTATATGAGGTATTATGCTGATTAAGTATTTAACTATAGGTCTAGGACTCAGTGCAGCACTGGGGCCGATCAGCAGCTTCATAATCTGGAACAGATTGGCTTATCTCAGCGATGCCATAGCCCATGCAGCGCTGCTTGGCATGGTGATCAGCATCCTAAGCGGCATTAACAGCAGCATATTGATGATCATGGTGAGCATGACAATCTCTGCTCTGCTGCTGATGCTCAGAACCAACAAATACTATTCAACAGACACGCTAATAAGCATAATATCCCAGAGCTTGTTGGCGATCGGACTGGTGATTGCCTCGCTATTCCCAGGAAGCAAAGAAAAGCTCTCGTCATTTCTCTTTGGCGATATCTCAACCCTAACATGGAAAGATGCAATACTGATATATCTCGCAGCAGTAGCAGTAATAATTATAGTCTACAAAAGGTGGGCCAGCTGGGTGGCTGTTTCCCTAAACGCTAATCTTGCCAAAGCAGACGGAATCAACGCCACCAGAGTTCAGGTAGAATATACAATACTGCTCGCTATCATCACTTCTCTAGCTATAAAAACAGTGGGCTCCCTGCTGATTGTAGCGCTTTTGGTGATTTCCCCCGCAACCGCCCGGGCGCTCGCACGCAACCCAGGGAGCATGGTCCTTTGCTCCACCTTTATATGCGCAGTAGAAATCATCAGTGGGATTTTGGCTTCGTTTTTGCTCAATATACCCGCAGGCCCCACCATAGCATGTGCAAGTTTTTCTCTATTTCTGCTAATAAACGGAGTGTCTTGGTTAAAAAATATACAAAAATTGTTGAAATATTAAGTATAGAAATTAAGCCGGGTCTTTTAAACAACTCTTTAAATGATAATATTTTAATACTTATAAAATTAATTAAAGTGGTCTTCGATAAAAAAATAGCAACATTAAAATCCAGTGCCCAAATTATAGATATATAAATTTCTACTAATAATTTTTCACATTTAATTAATAAAAGCGATATTTTGCTTATAAATTATTTAAAATCTTCTATAATACATATTATAGATATTAAATAAGGAGGCAAGCTTATGCCACCAAGATTAGATAGACAACGATCTCAGTCAGAGCCAGATATAAGCAGCTTAGGAAGCATGCCACAGACGCCAGAAACCCTATTAGACGAAGTAGATGGAGGTAGTCTAAGTTTTCGAAATTTTGTGGAGCGCCCGCTGCTTCAAGTAAGCAGAGCTATCAAGAGCGACGAAACAGATCCAGAGAGAATGTGGAAGGGCATCCTAAAAATTCTCGGCAAAAGCAAAGTAAAACTAACAGATTAGCATAGTATAGTAAACTTAGAAGGCAAAAGCATTATGCATATCATAGCTGATCGGATGGAACAAAAAGGGATGTTTGAGATATTTAAGCGTGTGATGTGGCGTCTCTTGGGTTACGCAATTATATATGATGAGCAAGAACAAAATATAAGCAATGCTATGCTAGAAATATGGTGCAAGCAAGACAAGAATGGATGCACACCGGGCCATCTATTATGGGCGACAGAAAATTCAGACATGATCAAAGAGGCAGAGTTTTTTATAGGAGCTAAAGCTAATAATACACAAGAAGCAATAGATACAGTAATGAAAATTAAAGATAATGAGGGCAGAACACCTCTTGATAAGCCAATCAAGGCACCTCTTGATGAGACAAAATATGGCTTAACCTTATGCTTCAAAGGGAGTCCGCCGAATGTAAAGAAAGTAAGCATTATAGAAGAAAGCAAGGATGGCCCTTCATCAAAACCAAGAAGCTACATGAATCAGGTAGAATCGCGTGTAACTAAAACAAGGAATGATCAGGGAATGATTTGCCCTCTAAAAAACCTCTGGAAACAGCATTATAGAGCTTACTTGTAACTCTTGGCAAAAGTTAACAAGATAAGCTTTACTGCCTCATGATGATGCTGCAGAGAAATGCAATAATAAGTTAAGGATCTATCCATGACAATCAAGATAAATCCTTAGAATTTTCTATGTTATCTTTATAATAGAGCCCAAAAAAGCATAACAATAGATCACCCCAAAAGTCATGCTTCTGATAATAGGCAATGATGCAATACAGATTCAAAATAAGTACATTTTGAGTTAAGCTCCGGGGATTTAAAATAAAATTATGGGCTCGCTAATATTGTGAATATATACAAATTCCCGCCAGCATGGACGCTAAGATTCAGATGTACAATCTTTGTTTCTTTTTTGTCTGCTGCTTTGCTTGTTTATAAGCAGGCTACCCATGCAAAGAGCTAAGCGCTAGAATAATGCCAGCAAACTTGCCTATGTCAAGGCTAGCACTGCCAACCAGGAGGCCGTCGGTCAGCTTCATTATATCAGTGGCATTTTCCGGGTTAACCGACCCTCCATATAAAACCGGCAGGGCAGTATAAGCCTTTATTTTGCTCACCACACGCTCTATATCTGCCAAGCTCGGAACCCTGCCGCTTCCTATGGCCCACACTGGCTCATAAGCGATGATCGCATCGCACTCCGGTATAGAGCCAATGCACTGCTTCTCTAAAAAATCCCAAGGATCAGCAAGATACTCGCTCTCACCTATGCATATAACAGGTCGCAAGCCAGCCCGAGAGGCAGCAAGTGCTTTGTTTTTTATCAGCTCATCGCTCTCTTTGCAGGCAGATCTGCGCTCAGAATGTCCAACAATAACATATCCGCAACCCGCATCCTTCAGCATCTCTGCGCTGATGCTGCCGGTATAAGCACCAGAAAGCTCATGATGACAGTCCTGCGCGCCAACCTTGATGCGTTTGCAGCCACCCACCCCGCTTGTCATGTCAGCAAAAACATCAATAAGAACAAAAGGGGGGCAGGCTATGCACTCGATTTGCCCTCCAATCTCATTATCTATTCTCCGCAGCCCCAGGGCAAACTCCTTTGCATAATTGCGGCTACCGTTCATCTTCCAATTCGCAACAACAAAACGCATCTCCGGACATCTCCCTAAAACATTGCATCTTCAATTATCAGCTCCACCTTCTCTTCGCCCCTCCATCTGTTTAATATCAGCCTAGCAGCAAGCGTCAGCGCCCTGTTCAAAGAAGCAAGCAAAACTTCGCCAAGGGCAGTGCCAACAGCACGAAAGGCTATGGCTTTGCAATTTGTTTCTCGAGTGTCAGATAAGCCACATGCTATATCGCATAATATATGCTCTTTGGCTACAATTCTCACCTCAAGCAAATGAGCATTTCTAATAATGAATTTTGGTTCAGGATTACCTGCGCCAAAAGGAGCAACAGCTTGCAAGGCATACCATGTTTTTAAATTAACTGAGCTCAACCCCAAAACCCCGTCAAGCCCCAAAACCACATCACGAATCTTTAGGATCCTACCGAAACGTTCTGACAAAAACTCATGCAAGCTAGAAATTTGTTCCTCCAGCAAGCTAAAACCCGCGGCCATGGCATGTCCGCCGCCGCTTATCAGCATGCCTTCTGCCTTGGCGGCTAAAATAGCGCTGCCCAGATCCACGCCCGCAACAGAGCGCCCGCTCGCCCTGCCAATGCCTTCTGTGATGGAGATCACAACAGCCGGCAGGCCAAAGCGCTCCTTCAGCCTGCCGGCTACAATCCCTATAACGCCTGGGTGCCAGCCCTGACCTTTGACCACTAAAATATTATTTGCATCAGGAGGAACCTGGAGCAGTGCATCTTCAAAAACCTTTTGCTCCAAAGCCTGACGCTGAGAGTTATACTCATTTAATTTTTCAGCAATACGACGGGCCTCATCTGGATCATTGGTAGAGAGCAGCTTCGCACCAAGAAAAGATTCTCCCACTCTCCCGCCAGCATTGATCCTAGGGCCCAAAATAAAACCTAGATGGTAAGTATCAAGCTTGGTTCGCAGCCCTGCTAGATCAGCAAGCGCCTTGATCCCTGGATTCTTATTCCTCGCCATCACCTTCAGACCCACTGAAACAAAAGCTCGATTCAGCCCGGTCAGACTCACTACATCACACACAGTTCCTAGGGCAACCAAATCTAAATAATCAATCAGATTTGGCTCTGTTTTATCTATAAAAAAACCAATCTCACGCAACCTTTTGTTCAGAGCAACAACAAACAAAAATGTCACTCCCACCGCGGCTAAGTTAGTATATTTGGAACTCTCATCCAGCCTATTAGGATTGATCGCCGCAGCTGCTTTTGGCAAAATTTCGCTGCCAATATGATGGTCAATGACAATAACCGGCAGGCCCATCTCGCTAGCACTCGCTAGTGCCTCATGAGCATTCACGCCGCAATCCACCGTTATGCATAGATCAGCTCCTTCAGAATGCAGCTTAGCAAAAGCCCCCTGAGTAGGGCCATATCCCTCTTCAATCCTATCAGGCACATATATAATAGAAGCAACGCCAATAACATCAAAATATCTCCTCAGCAAGGCAGTCGAAGTTGCTCCATCCACATCGTAATCACCAAATATCGCAATGGTCTGATTATTTTTTATTGCACCAACTAAGCAATCAACTGCCTTCTCCATATCCAGCAAATGAAAAGGGTCAGGCAACATGTGCTTGATAGCAGGACTGAGAAAGAATTCCACCTCTGAGATGTTTATGCCCCTGGAATCAATAATCCTAGCCACTGCTTCTGGCAAACCAAAGCGCTGTACCAGCAAAGCCACATTATGCTCACTGAAGCTATTCAAAATCCATTTAGCGCCTTTCACAGAGTAATCAGTCTGCAATGTCATAATAATAAGTCAGCCTGCCACAAATCTGCTGCTGTAATGAGAAGTACTAATATATGTATACATATATTAGTACTCAAGATCAAGAAAACAGGCCTTTAGCTATAAGGAACGGTCGCGTCTATTAATCATCTTCTTTGGTGTTTGAATCAGAATCGCTACCTTTTCTTCTAAATAAGGATCCGTGGCGGGGCGCAATACCTCCACAAGCTCCTCTCCCAGAACCTTCTTTCTTGTTATTTGGTACAACCTTAGCAGAATCTGCTTTTGCAGCTTTGCTAGAAGGTGCAGAGCAGGACGTTGATCTTGAATTATTCAGCTGCGACTCTTGCGACTCTTGCCAGATTGTTTTTATTGCCCTTAGTGTTCTTTGAGTCTCTTTAGGGGGCTCATCATATTGTGCATGACGACGTTTTGTTTTTGCCATATTAGCACGGTCAAATACGTTGTCATCTTCTCCACTTATTTCAGTTTCTGAAATATTACCACCCACTTCGTGAATTCCCTCCCCATCCGCACCTTTAAACACTCCGGTGTTTACTGGCCATTCTGCTACACAAGGAGAAGCTGGCCCATTGCCTAAATTAGACTCTGCCGCGTTGGAACATCTAGAGAGATACGGACTATTATCTCCTAATTTTTCTAAAGACATTGCAATATCATTTATGCCGGTAGTCCTCGTTGCTCTAGCTCCTTCGTGCATTACAGTGTTGTGAAAGAGGCGCCTAAAAGGTCTTTTGACGCAGCAAAAGGCTAGAGCCATTAATGCAGCAACTATGCCCAAAGGCACAGCAATATACAAGGACTTATGGTCTTTTTGGTCCAATGTGCTCATGCTGTCCCCTTTCGTCTGATTACCAGACCTCAGCTCCGGAGCAATCGTAGAACTCTTCCCATCCGGAGGACTCATAGAAAAAGATGGATCTTCAGGATTTGTAGTGCTAGTCTTTTTAGCACCCAAATTAGTAGGTTCAGTAGCTCCAACTGTAGTAATCCTAACACCTGTAAACACAGCAGAAGGGTCTGCTTTAGGGTTTGTATCACTATGCTTTGTGGCTGCAGGGTTCGTAGTTGCAGGAGTATTGAACCCAGCTCCTGCGAGCGCAGCTTCATACTCTGCTTTTGTTGATAGCTTAGACAGAAGATTACCGCTTGCCGGACTAAATATATTAATATAGTAAACTTTGTTGCCTTTGGGATCTTCTCCGACAATGGCGGCTATTACATCAGAGCCGTTGTTGTGCTGTTTGGGCACCAGGTGCATAGAGGTCAATTTACATGGCAAGTGCGTTGTTGTTATATCGCTTGCTTTAGGGCCACTAAATATCAATTTTGTTGGCACAAAAGACAACGTGGTATTCTCAGATGGATCTATACCCAAACTATCCACAGCCGGCTGAGCAACTACCATCACAGAATTATCGCCATTGGTTGCAGCAAATCTCACCTTGTCTTGTGGGGCGCTGCCTATACTTGGTGTAGGCAGATGCACTGGGCTTGCTGTAACAGTAGTACCATGACTAGCATCTAAGTCAGCAAACGGCACTTTGAAATAGCTAGGCTGAACTTTACCTCTACCTTCCCAATATACAACCACCAAATCTGAACCTTGCAACCCGGGCACAACCGCGGAGGCAAACTTACCTGTGCTCTGCTCTCCAAACCATCTTTGCTCTGACGAACAAGAAGATAAGCTATTAGCGGGACATTTGTTAAAGTCGAAATATAACTCTGATTCAAGGC
>BLZN01000133.1 GCA_014132315.1 Rickettsiales bacterium
GGATTTCGCTTAGCTTTTGGCTCGGCAGTATGACTAATTTAATAAGAATATAAAGGAATAAGGCGATTCCATAAACCGCAAGCATATTTTGCAGGAATCGCCTTACAAGATAAAAATATTCTTAAATTTTAGGTCATGCTGTCTGCCACACTATATTAACCTATTAATTTTTAATGCCTAAGAATGCATCGTGTATCTTGCTGATAAACTTCTCAGTATCTAGCCATTCATCTCTGTGCATCAATATTGCCAAATCTTTAGTCACGAATCCAGATTCAATTGTTTTGGTGCAAGCTAGCTCCAATTTTTCCGCAAAATTGCTCAGCTTCATATTATTGTCGAA
>BLZN01000134.1 GCA_014132315.1 Rickettsiales bacterium
TTAGCATTCCTATAGAGTTTCCCCACATGGCTAATGGGCTCTGCGTTCGTTGCACCGGTCATTTTGATGCTGATAATGCCAGATTCTCGATAATTGCAGGGGCAGCCTATGCAACTGACCCAGCCGGGCCCGTCAATAATGATGTGACAATGCCCCAAAACTTGCTTGTCACCTCTGATGACTGGATTATAATCAATGGGTTGCTCAAACTACACGATCATACACATCCTGAAGAAACAGGGATTTTCTGTACGCCTTCCCATGACCAACAAGCTCTGTCGAATCACAAAAGAAGAGACCGCACCGGGCAACAGACCTGTGACGAGACAGTGGTTGGGAAGTATGGCCA
>BLZN01000135.1 GCA_014132315.1 Rickettsiales bacterium
TTTTGGGTATCACCCTGCAGCGCGGCCCGAAAAAAACAGATTTGGTTGATGGCTGGCACAGAAAATGGGATGTTAAAACCCCACCTTATATTAATAATATCGGTTTTAATACCGAAGATGCCATAGATTCCATTACAAGGAAATTTGAAGAATTTGCTGAAGGCGCTGTTGGAATTTTGCTTTGTATCTCCTTTATGAGGATGTCAGATTATCAGGATCTGCAATCAAAGCTTGTCTGTTACCTTAATCAAGATCAGAAATTTCACGTACGTCAGGTGAGTGTGCGGGGTGTCTTATAGGGAGGCGCTGCAGAGAAGGGGGGCAGAGAGCATAGCCAGGTTTCCGTACAATATATTTATAGCCTTAGATATTTATTTTTTTATGAAATATATAAGAGTCAAATAATATATTTCATATATAGTAATAAGGGTTAATAAATCTATACCTATCAGTAATAAATATAGTAATATCTAATGCTAAAATCAGCGCCATAAGCCATTTTTAATTTTTCTAGAGCGATGTCTCTCCAAAATATCCAGGTTCTTATTTAGTATCAAAACTTTCTCTTTATTTCTTTGAATCTCCCCCAGCAACGTCGTTTTCATTGTTGTTTCTGCGCAGGTGTGCTAAACTACTAATTTCTCTGATGTTTTTCTGGTTTGCATAAACAGATATTCAGGCTAATTGAGCGCCACAAGATAATCTCATTTGCCATTATCTTCTCTTTTTTATAAGCAGTCATCTTTGGTCAAAGTCTTCGTTCTGGGCATGACTGCCAGGCATCCCTAATATATTTTTTGAGCCCCCTGGCTTTCAAGTTTTCTTACCTAAATTATTACATAAATATTCTCCCCCATCTGCTTAGTTGGTTGGGCCGGTGCAGCGGAAGCCGACATATGAGAGTCTGCGGTCGTGGTTTATGTGCGCTGTTCCGCCGGAGTATATAATTGCGTGCCCCCGCCCATTAGAATGAAAGATTTCTAATCTGCAGTTTTTGTTAGCATGCCCCATGCCGTTGGTATCGACGGCAAAGATGGCGTCGCCGCCGCGGACGATAATGTGGTGGGCGGTGCGGATGTTTGCTTTGGAGGCGGCGGAGCAATTGTGTGAGCCCATTCGGCTACTATACCTATCATCACCACATTTTGTGCCGCTGCATGAGGAGTTTCTGGTTAGGCAGCAGTAAAAAATACCGACGTCATCAACGCTGCTTCGTTGGTCCCGGAACTTTCCGGCTTGGTTGGCGAGGATGCTGCCGCCGGCGACGGGCCGGAGGGCTGAGGTGACAGAGGAGGAGTAGTTCTGATAAGATGAGCTGAGACTACCAAAATAGGAGCTAGCGTTGCCAACATCCGGATAAAGCATTCCTTGTTGCATATCGCAGAGGCTGCCAAAGTCACACTGGGTAAATTCCCAGGCATTTCCGGAGAGATCCCAGACATATTGCTCTTCTTCTGCGATTTTAGGGTCGGTG
>BLZN01000136.1 GCA_014132315.1 Rickettsiales bacterium
TTTTGGGTATCACCCTGCAGCGCGGCCCGAAAAAAACAGATTTGGTTGATGGCTGCTCTTTATGCTATTTAAGGCAGCTTGACCAAAAGATGTTGCTGCTCATATAAAGATATAAAAGAGGGCTGGTGAAAAAATGCCATACAAATTCATATCAGTCAGCAGCACAGCTGTCAGATGACTAACCAAGGCCTTACTGTCTGCTCTGCTTGAATTTTTATCAATATCCAGGTTATTATTCTGTTGCTGGTTTTGCTCCAATTTTGCTTATCTTGGCAAGGTCTCTGTTTTTGCATTTAGATTTTGAATTATTTTAGTGTCCTATCAGTTTGTTTGCTTAATGATTATGCGCATAATATGACTCTATTTATTATTTTTATGGCTACATATCAAATATTCTTTGGGCAATACTCCCTATCAAAATTTATTTGTTTTGAGCTAGTTAGTCCTCTAGAGTATGAGGCTATTCCAGATGCGGCAAATTTTGCGTCTTTATCTCAGGCTTTACAAAGCTGCTGTGTCCTGCTGGAGCGGGTGCCTGCTTTTGTTTCTCTGGATTATCTAGATTTCATGCAGCGGTTTCGCAAGGCAGCCGGCGGGCAATATACTAGAATTATGCAGATTTATAGCAATCTGGTGCCAGTCCGGATTATTAGCCATTCCTGACTGGATATCCCTTGAATTATTGATCTATCTATCGGCCCATGGCTTTATAATATTTATTTCTTAACCTTTCCATATTGAATATTTATTTAATTACTTAAAAAAACACCAACCTCTTATTATTGCTGTGCAGTTAGTTTTGTGCAGATAAGAGCCCAAGCAAGCAAAAAACTATTTACTTAGCTTGTAAAAATCATTATTATATGATTCTCTATTATTTTAAGGATATAAATCAATGGCAACCGGCAAAGTAAGATGGTTTAACACAACCAAGGGTTATGGCTTTATTCAGCCAGATGATGGTGGTAAGGACGCATTTGTGCATATCAGCGCATTAGAAGCAGTGGGTATTCAAACGCTACACGAAGATCAGCGTGTAAGCTATGAATTAACTACTAAGAATGGCAAAACTTCCGCAACAAATCTAAAGCTACTTTCTGCTCAAGAAGCTCACGAAGAATAAAACTTTTCTTCAAGATGGTCGCTAGGCTTAACCCCTTGCCTCTCTCTGGAGGAATTTTTCTTCTTCTTGGGGGAGGCTGCTTAGGTGGTTACAGGTTGATTCTTATAATTGAATCTCTTTGAGCGAATAAATCTATCAATTTCTACGATTGTAATGTTTATCTCGTAATGCCCGGTTTATGGTTAGTTTTTAGGCAAATGGGAGTGCTTGCTTAGGAGAGCCTAAGCACAGAAAGTTACAGTCAGCATGCACTATGTTTCTGTATATGGCTCTGATGTCGCGAGTCAGCCTTGCACGGCCTTATTGGCTGCTCTTTGCTAACGATCCCTCTGTGGTATAGGTACTACTGTCTGCTGCAGTGATATATCTACACATAAGGTAGAAGGAGGATAATAATAATAATAATAAATACCAGGGTGGAAGATAGCACTGTGTGCTGAGTAAGCCGCCTGAGTATTACCTTTATGGTCTGGTTTTTTTGCCGGCAATAATCTCTGAGGATGTTGTGCTACTCGTGCTGCAGACTCTGAGCCATAGAGAGCGGTCGATTGCCCCGGATAATCCTTCTCCTTCTCATCCTTAGCCGCCTCGGTGTTGATGTCCTTCATGCGCAAGGTTTTTATATCCGTAGCGTTAAAGCGTCTGCAAAAATAAAGTTCAACACCACGTAGAAATTTTGGTAAGCCCGGGTATTCAGGATTCTGCATTTTTGCTCTATCCTTTGGTATCTTCAAGAAATCCTCGACAGCCTCATATTCTATAAAAAGGTGTTGCCCTTGTCTCTCTATATGCAAAGTTTGCAAATCTGATATGCTCTTTATTTTTATCCTACCCCTTTTAGAAAAAAATCTATTAATATATAGACTTATGCAAGAAATATCGTCCCTGGGGTAATGCAATTCAGCTTGACTCGGTGTAGACCTGATAGCTAATTCGGCGACTGTTTTTGTCTTTGCGGGACCTGCATCCTTACTATATATTATAATATAGCAAGCCTTGTCATGCTCTGTAGGGTTCTCTATTTTGCTATTATGATAAGCAGCAGCAAGGGCCCCTATACTCCGGGGATCAAGCCCCTTTATTACGTCAGGACCTACAAAGCATACTATAATTTTTTTGTCAGGGTTACATATAGTTAAATACTTTGCAAGCCCATAGATTGTCTTGTTTTCTTCATAAAGAGGCTTAGGTACTTTCTTAACATAGCCATAGCTTTTTCTAGGCTTTGGCATACGGCCATTTGGCATATATTTATATCCATATATCTAAATAAAAAATAAGCATAACATTGAAATTAGGACGAGTAAATATAAAATTAATAAAAAAATTTTATATTATTAATCCCTATATTTTTCGATTAGGGTAGGGCTAGTATAGGAGCAAAAAGATAGATAAAAGAAGGTTTTTGTTTCTCTTATTCTAAATTCTAGTTTGCTATTGCAATATATATTATATTTTTTCTAAAGCCCTTTATTTGCGAAGCTAGGATTTATAATATTTCATGTTCTGCTACTAGTTTAGGTTGATATATGCAATCAAGCTCCTGCCTTGGCCATTTGTGGCATAATCTGAGCTGAGAGATAAATTGCTTTGCCTAAAGTCCGCCTCGGCAATGCAGATATAGTCAATGCACTGCAGAATTCATATTGTAGTCGCGGCTGCTAATGCAATGAATAATGGATGCAAGTTTCTGAATTATTAGCAGAGATTTCAGAGAGAGCTCTATCCAGACAAAGTTTCAAAGCAGCTGGTGGCGCTATAATCTTATGCGGCTTGGTTTGTTGCCCTTTTTTGTGCGCTTAAAGGACGATCAGATATACGCTGCAGCTGAATGATCTAAATAGCAATGCTGGTTATTGCCTTTGCAGTTAGTGCTGACTAGTTTTTTGTATACTTATTGGTTTTTGAGAGTGGATCCTCCATCCTTTCTAGTGACGCATTCCTTGAAGATACAGGGGGTCATATCCTCTGCAAAGCTGCTTGATTCCCTGCAGATTTGGAGTATTGCTGTAGGATGAAGCATCAGCATTTTGATTAAGCGGAGGCTGAGATAAATATTTTCCATAATCAGAAAGATAGTCTATTTTTTAAAAATATATTAACCAAGCAGCCTAAAATAGATCTGATTATATTCTTCTGTGGATGTGCAGAGAGCCAGTTGACTCTCTGTTTTTGTTGATGAACTAGTGAATTATAGATGGATTTGGGTAAATTTTAATTCTTTACTTTTTATACAGAGTAATTAAATTAATAAACTAAGCTTTAAATATTGATTTGAATAAATATTAATATATCATGTGAAGTTACATACACTGGTATATATTAACTTTTTATTTTAGATTGGAATGTGTGTTTTGGGTGCGGTTTTAGCATTGATCACGCCGCCAAATCCTGTATCCTATCTTGCTGAGCGGCAATTTAGTCTGATTATATCGCAATAAAAATATTAAGTTTATGTTGCTTATGGAAAATAATTTATCTATAATTTGCCGATTATTATAGGATCTTGCAATGGAAAATTCGACAGATTGGTATGGATTAGGGGAAATGAGTCTGGATGAATGCACTGAATTTGAGCAGGCATATGGACAGGAATCATTTTCCATAACTGAAGAAGAGAGGATAGAAATTTTAGAGGATAAAATAGCGAAGTTAGAGAAAAATATGCACTACGTACAGAATAATTTATATGTAACTAAAAATTCCGCGAGCCAAGGTGCAGAAAATGCCTTGATCATATCGAGCATCGGAGTGGGTTTAGCTTTGCTGGCCACAGCGGTTGCAGTGCCATCGATGGCAGCGCTGGCGGTAATATTTGGGTTTGGCTATGGCGTGCTTGCCCTAATGAACTTGACATAAGGTGTTTTTAGATACAGTTGATATATTGCGCCACTTCCAAGGCTGCGTAGGTAAAAATTGCCGTTGCACCGGCGCGCTTGAAACCAAGCAGAGCTTCATGCATAGTTTTCTCCTCATCCAGCCAGCCGTTGCGGAAGGCGGCCTGCAGCATTGCATATTCCCCACTGACCTGATAAACTAAAATCGGCAGGGCAAAATTTTCGCTGGCGCCTTTCAATATGTCAAGATAGGGCATGCCGGGCTTGACCATGATCATGTCAGCCCCTTCTGCAGCATCTTGCGCTATTTTGCGCATTGCCTCTTTAGAATTGCCTATATCCAGCTGATAAGTGCTCTTGTCGCAAGAAGCGGCAGCAGAGCCTATGGCATCTCTGAATGGAGAATAAAAATTGGAGGCATATTTTGCAGCGTAAGACAATATTCCCACATTATCGAATCCTCTCTTGTCCAGGGTTTTTCTTATGGAAAGGATGCGGCCATCCATCATGTCTGAGGGCGCGACGATGTCTGCCCCTGCCTCCGCGCTGACCAGGGCCTGCTTGCAGAGGGCTGCAACGGTTTCATCATTCAAGATTTTGCCACCTGCGACCAGGCCGTCATGTCCATGGGTGGTATAAGGATCCAGCGCAATGTCGCATATCACGCCTAAATTGGAAAATCTTTTTTTGACCGCAGCAATTGCTCTACAGATTAAATTATTAGGATTATAGGCCTCTCTGGCGTCTTCTGTTTTGGAATTATTAACCGGAAACAGCGCCACAGCGCCTATTCCTGCGCTGATGCACCGCTCAGCTACCCAAAGCAGCCGATCGATGGAATAACGATAAACTTTGGGCATGGATTGGATTTTTTCCTCAATATTTTCACCCTCTTTGATGAAGATAGGCAAAATTAAGTCGTTGATCGAAAGACTATGTTGGCGCACGAGATTCCGCAGCCAAGGATGCTGGCGCGTGCGCCTCAGGCGCCCAAGCGGAAAAGGAGCGGCAAAATAACGATTCACTGGCAAAATAAAAAATAAACTTTATTATAATAATAAGCGAGCTCATAAGCAAGATCCAGTTTCATTTTACTGCGGGGATTTTATGGTTTTGTTTCCACATTGGCCCAAATTTTCAAGCCTCAGCAAATCTAAAAACGATATATATAATACTTATGATGCATGCAAAGAAATATTAAATAAACTTGGTAACCCAGAGCAAAAAATACCGCCAGTTATTCACATAGCCGGCACCAACGGAAAAGGTTCAGTGCTGGCACATCTCAAATTCCTCCTGGAGGCCAGCGGATATAAGCTGCACATCCATCTTTCGCCCCACCTCATAGACTTCAATGAGAGAATAACTCTTGCCGGCAAAACCATCAGTGATCAATATTTATATGAGATTATGGAAAGATGCAGGGTCGCTGCAGCTGGCCACCCAACAACCCTTTTTACAGCTACTACCATTGCCTCCTTCATTGCATTTGCAGAAATCGAGGCGGACCTGACGATACTTGAAGTGGGCATGGGCGGGCAATTTGACGCCACCAACGTCATAGATCACCCTCTCATTTCCGTCGTCACGCCAATATCGTATGATCACACTGAATTCCTCGGCAACTCCCTGGCAGAAATTGCCTATGCTAAATCAGGCATAATCAAGCCCGGCTGCCCCTGTGTTTTTGCTAGACAACTGGAGGTTGCACGCAAGGTTTTAGAAGTGCAGGCAATCAAAAATAAAGCGCCGGTATATCGCCAAGATTTTGAGTGGCAATGCTACGAATATCAAGAAAAATATCTGAAGTTTAGCTCATCTGGAGAAAGTGCAATCTTCCCCCAATCTGCCCTTATAGGTGAACACCAGATAGACAATGCAGGTGTGGCAATAGCAGCTGCAACCTTGCTGAAAAACAAATATGGATTTGAAAAAATCACCCATGACTCAATCTCGGAAGGCATGCAAAAAGTATATTGGCCCGCCAGGCTGGAAAAAATAAAAAGCGGCGGTCTATTTGAGTTGCTGCGCCCTGGCTGGGAGGCATTCCTGGATGGGGCGCACAACGAAGCGGGAAGCGAGGTGCTGGCCAGATGGGCGGCTAAGGGCGACGGCAGGCCGCTGTATGCCA
Organism: Rickettsiales bacterium; assembly: GCA_014132315.1. Classification (GTDB taxonomy): domain Bacteria; phylum Pseudomonadota; class Alphaproteobacteria; order Rickettsiales; family BLZN01; genus BLZN01. Next base: position 6,092 of record BLZN01000136.1, read on the forward strand.
TAATTGGCGTGACTAGAGGCAAAGACCGTAGGACATTTCTCAGTAATCTCAAACCACATATCAAGTGCATGTATGGGGTTTGCGTGCGCTCAGAAATACATGCGGAAACATCATCAGGGATTACCGAAATTGCTAAATCAGTGGGCATTCCGGCTCAAAGCAGCGAATCTGTGAAGGATGCAATAATTGATATATGTAAGCAATATAGCCCTCCAGGCAGGATAATAATATGCGGATCTTTATATCTCGCCGGAGATGTTAAAAAAATTAACGATGGGGAGATATAGGATTGGTGGGACGATATTCTCAGTCTAGCAGGGCTAAATTTATTCATTTATTGACAAAAGACCTGTTTATTGACAAAAGCCAAGCAAGGCTCTATTTTGAGGTGGCGATTTCTTAAGCAGACAAATGGAAAAAAATAAAGTTGAAATTACCATAAATGATCAAAAAATCGAGGTTGAGGCTGGCATCACTGTGCTGCAGGCTTGCGAATTGGCGGGAATCGAGATACCAAGGTTCTGTTATCATGAGAGATTAGCCATTGCCGGCAATTGCCGCATGTGCTTGGTTGAAATCAAAGGCGGCCCTCCGAAGCCCGCTGCATCCTGCGCAATGCCGGTATTTGACAAAATGGTGGTATACACCAACACGCCGAAGGTTAAGAAAGCACGTGAAGGGGTTCTGGAGTTCCTGCTGATAAACCACCCTCTGGACTGTCCTATATGTGACCAGGGCGGGGAATGCGATTTGCAGGATGAGACCATGGCTTATGGTTTTGGCAACAGCAGGTTCACGGAAGCAAAGCGTGCTGTGGTTGAAAAAAATATGGGACCTTTGATCAAAACCCACATGACCCGCTGCATACACTGCACTAGGTGCATCAGGTTCCTCAGCGATGTTGCAGGCACAGATGAGCTGGGAACCCTGGGCCGTGGCGAGGATATGGAGGTCACTAATGCCATAGAAAAGTCATTAACTTCTGAATTATCGGGCAATATCATAGATTTATGCCCAGTGGGAGCGCTTACTTCAAGACCCTATGCTTTCAAGGCTCGCTCCTGGGAGCTGAGGCACTGCGAGACCATTGACGTCATGGATGCGGTAGGAAGCGCAATCAGGGTGGATTATAGAGGTCAGGAAGTGATGCGTATATTGCCGAGGCTCAATGAGGAAATCAACGAAGAATGGATTTCGGACAAAACCCGTTTTGCCTGCGATGGGCTGGGCCTGCAGCGCCTTGATAGGCCTTATATTAGAAAAAATGGCAAGCTGGAGCCAGCGACCTGGAAAGAGGCGTTTGATGCCATATCCAAGCAAATTAAATATACCCCCGGCAGCAGAATTGCGGCCATAGCGGGAGATTTGGCAGATTGCGAATCCATGTTGGTGCTCAAGGAGCTTATGGAATCCCTGAATTGCCATAATATAGATTGCCGTCAGGATGGGGCAAGACTCAGCGCGGATAACCCATGTCTATACACGTTCAACACCACAATTGCCGGAATAGAGAAGGCGGATTTATGCCTGCTGATTGGCACGAATCCACGCGTGGAGGCGCCAATAATCAATGCTAGAATAAGAAAAAGATATCTTATGGGTGGCTTTACAATAGCTAATATTGGCCCTGCTGATATTGATTTGAGCTATAGATTTGAGAGCCTAGGGGATTCGCTGTTAATACTCACAGCAATAGAAAATGAGGTTCATCCCTTCACAGAGAAAATCAAAGCAGCGAAAAATCCAATGCTGATTATTGGCCAGGACATGCTCACCAGGCAAGATGCTGATGCGATATTAAGCCACACTTGCAAGATAGCACAAAAGCAAGGATTTGTGAGGGAGAATTGGAACGGATTTAATATCTTGCATAAGGCAGCAGCTAGGGTAGGGGGCCTCGATATCAAATTCGTTCCCGGAGAGAAAGGGCAAAATATAAATCAGATATTAGATTCTGCGCAAAAAGATGAAATAAATACTGTATATTTGTTGGGTGCGGACGAAATTGATATGTCTAAATTGGGCTCTGCTTTTGTGATATATCAGGGACATCACGGAGACGCAGGTGCAAGCAGAGCAGACGTGATATTGCCAGGGGCGGCATATACTGAAAAGCAGGCTACATACGTCAACACAGAAGGAAGGGCGCAATGCGCACAGCGGGCAGTTTATCCTCCTGGTGAGGCCCAGGAAGACTGGCAAATTATATGCGAGCTTGCTAAATATCTTGGTCAAAACTTGTCGTATAATTGCATAGAGGATGTCCAGCGACGATTGGGGGAAATATCGAATAGATTTTGCAATATCGATCAAATAATTCCCCCGTCTTGGCAGTTGACAAACTCTGAAACAGACCTATTAAATATCCCTATAAAGCTTGCTAACACGAATTTTTATATGACAGATCCAATAAGTCGTGCTTCTAAGACAATGGCAGAATGCAGCGATATGCTCCGCAAAGCAGATAAATCTTAGTCTCTATAGATTTATTGTCCAAAGCAATTACCTAAAGAGCGATTATAAAATAGCAAGGATATTTTTTTTAGACCTGGTATATTAGTGCAGGACAGCAAAATTTATATTGCATTTTGTTTGTTTTTATTATATTACTAAATTAATCTTATTACAACAGTAAATTATATTATGATTTTTATACAGGCACTAGCAAACTTAGGATTTTTTTCGGCTGCTGGTCTTGTTTGTCTGCTTTGTTGTGGTAGAGTAACTACGCAAGCTGACAAAGACCGGGAATCGATAAAAAGAACATTGCAGGAGAATAAAAATATATTGCTAGCTAATAACAATAACTTTGCTCATTTAGCTGAAGAGATTCGAAAAATAGATACAAAGCTTCAAGAGACAGCTAACAAAGTTACATCTCTGCAAGAAGCATTCAGAGAGCAAGGAGTTGTTACTCAGCAGCCCTTACCGCCGCCCTATAATTCCCATGAATTTGTACCACGGGATCCAGGAGAGTCAGTTTCGGTCATGTCTCTTCACTGACACTATTTAAATTAAATGAGTTGCTATGACTTTTAATTCTACAAACCTTGAGATTTCTAGTTCTGGGCATGACTCGAGTCATTCTATATATTTCCCTTTATTCTTTGCTACTCTTGCCATCCTTGGTGCAGCCGTGTCTATATGTTGCTCCTGCTATTTTAAATATTTTAGGCCCAAAATGAACATGATGGATGCTGCGAATAAAGAATTAAGTTCAGAGCTGAAGCAAATGACGCAAGATCCTGAAAAAGCGTTGACTGAGGTAAACAGATTGTCCTGTAAAGAGTGTTGTGGCAATACTTGTGATCAAGCGGTGCAGGTAGGATGTGACGAAGAAGCTGGGCTGAAAGGAGAAATGAAAAGTGTCAACCTTTATGAAAGTTTCGGGAGCGGATCTTTAGGAAAAGGAGAAACTATATCACAAAAAATATTAACTTAAGAGGTCATAAACTTAGGGAACAATTGGAATTAAAGCATTGAAGCCTAATGATTACTCTTGCAGCATGAAGAAAGAGGAGCAACAGGGCTCCCTCTTAAATTCGGGCTCTCCTCCATACTGGGGTGTGTGATGCTAATAGCGTATGTTGATAGTTTTATATAGTAGTTTTTTGTTAAAAAATAAAGCAATCCATCACAAATAGACTTGTTCTAGACTTTGATTCAAGAAAAACTATTATTTTTATCATCCCCTACCTTATCTAATACTGCATTAATGAATTTTACTTCTTTTTCTTCAATAAATTCATCAGCAATACTAATATATTCCTTAATTATAACTTTGCCAAGTGTCTCGGGGTAGTATAGCATTTCTCCTATTGCAGCCCTTAGTATTGATAATGTAACTATATTGAGTCTATTGAATGACCAGTTTGCCGCTAGGTATTTTTCTATTATTTTATCTAGATAGTCTTGCTCCTTTATTATATTTTGCAGCAATTTTGTGAGCAGTTCTGATTCTATTTCGAATGTTTGGTCACTATATATTAATTTATTTACCGCAATGACCTCATTCTGTGGTTCTTGGACGTTTGTTATACTGCTGAAATAGTGCGCGTAGAGGCATTGTACCAGCGCTAGCCTAGCATTATGCTTTTTTTGAAAAAGCCATTTGGTCATTCTTTAATGTATAATTTTTTTCGCATGTCTATATCCATCTCAAATATCTTTATGATAAATATGGTTTTAATTTTTGTTTGTTATTCATAGTTTTGGCGCCAATTTTAGTTAAACTGCCTTGCTGCCAACAATATATCTAATGTTTTAATGGAAGCGCTAGATATTGGTCTAAAGCAAGCAGGGGTAGATAGGTACGTTCTATGCTATTTTTATCTAAATAGTTAAAATTTTATATTGATATTTAAAATTTTTATTGTTTTATTAAACTTTCTGTGAGATGTTAGCAAATCCAGATTACTCTAGTAGGTACCGGTCTCATCTTGATATGATTTGTGCATCTTTCCGTCATCTCCCCTAATATATTTTGTATTATTCTGCTCCATTTCTTCTAGCTCATCAGAGACCTCCTTTATAGTGACCAAGAATGTTTTTTGGGCTGCCAGCATAGCTTTATATGCTTGACGGAGGTATCTAATTATTTTTAGCCAATCCTTAGTATCTAGCATTATTGCACTAATTGTCAAGACCACCAGCAGTTCTGCAAGCGAGAAACTAAGCATTATTTAAACTTTTTAGTTTGTTTACAATTATCGTGATTATGTTAATATCTATATTATTAATATTTCTTATATTACTAATAAAATCTTTGTAATGTTTTAAAGGCTTTCTCACACTCTTACACCATTTTTCTATTATTTCTGTACAAGGCTCATCCCCTTCGATGAATTTTGCCACTTTTTTTGCCAAATACATTTGTTGGTCATATAGCTCTTCGGTGACCGTTTTTAGCGCGAACTTTGACCAATATTTTTTTTTGCCGGCATCATGTCTAATCTGCGATTTTATTTTAGTTATATGTAATTTTTCTCCCAACAAAAAATATATTTTGGCGATCGTGATTATATCATGATTTGTTTCTTGTGCAACTTTGGCAACGCTCAATGCTGCCTCGAGCAGCTCTAACATTGCTATTTTTATGGCTAATTCATGCTTGAGGTTGTATGTGATTAATTTTTTAATTTTGCTGTTGATCATTTGCTGCAGCGGCTTTGTCATCAGGCTCTGGAGGTTATCAAAAAATTTAGACATCGATACCGATAGCTCTTTGATTGCCTTGCCTATGTGTATCGGCTGTGTGTAATGTCTCAGCAGCCAATACATAGAGTTTTCTGTGAGCTGCTGCGCTTCATTCAGCACCTCTGCCTTGACCTTGTTGGGCACTTTTCTTTCGGCATCTTCGATCCCGTACCACACATCCTTTAGATTGAAGGAATCTCGGATGACTATATATGCCCTGAGTACATCACAGTAGAGCATGCCGGTGCTGTCTACAATATCAAAGATTGAATTCATGCCCGCTCGGTTGATAACGCTGTTTGTAACGTAAGTGGCGATAATTTCTCGCCTCAGGGGGTGATTTTGTATTTCTTTGCTGAACTTATCCCGCAGTATTTTGGGAAAATAAGACGTAAGATATCTATTAAAATAATCTTCATCTGGCAACTTGGAATTAATCAGCTCATTATACAAAGTCATTTTGCTATAGGCCAGCAGCACCGCAAGCTCAGACCTGCTCAGACCTATTCCCCTGGCCAGCATATCCTCGATTGCTTTGTCGCTTGGCAGGTTTTCTACCTCACGATTCAAGAGCCCTTGCTTTTCTAGTTTTCCCATGAGTCTTTTGTGCTGCTCCAGCGTGTCAGCGGCATTTATTTGCGCCACAGAGATGGCGATGTTCTGCAGTTTATTGTCGAGGAGGACCAAGTCAGTGACTTCTTTTTGCATGTTGAGCAATATTTTATTGCGTTCCTCCAGGGAAATTTTGCCCAGCTCCATTGCTCTGCTAAGCGCTATCTTAATATTAACCTCTCTATCTGAGCAGCTGACCCCAGAAGAATTATCGACAAAATCTGTGTTTATAATGCCGCCTTTGCGGGCATATTCTATCCTGCCCAGCTGGGTAAGTCCCAAATTTCCTCCTTCTGCGATGATTTTTGCCCTGGCTTCGCTGCCGTTTATTCTGATAGCATCATTGGATTTATCCTGTACCATTTCATGAGTTTCTTTATTAGACTTGATGAAAGTTCCTATGCCGCCGCTCCACAGCAGATCCACTGGCGCTTTTAATATTGCTTTTATCAGTCCGGCGGTTGATAGTATATCTTCCTTAATTTCCAGAATTTTTTTGATTTGAGGAGAGATCTTGATATGTTTACTGCTTCTATTAAAGATCCCGCCTCCTTCAGATATATGGTCTCTGTTGTAATCAGTCCAGGTAGATTTTGGTTTTTTGAATAGCCTTTTGCGCTCTAGGTAGCTGTTAGCTGGATCAGGATCAGGATCAATAAAAATGTGCTGATGATTAAATGCAGCAACCAGCTTTATTTTATCTGACAGCAGCATCCCGTTGCCAAACACATCTCCTGCCATATCACCAATGCCAACTGCAGTGAAGCTTTCTTCCCTGATGTCTTTGCCCAGTTTATTAAAATGATATTCCACCGATATCCATGCGCCACGCGCAGTGATGCCGAGCTTTTTGTGGTCATAGCCGGCCGAGCCTCCAGAAGCAAAGGCATCTCCTAGCCAGAAATTATATTCTTTGGCGATCTCATTGGCATAGTCAGAGAAAGTCGCGGTGCCCTTGTCTGCTGCTGCTACCAGATATGGATCTTCTTTATCGTAGCAAATCACTTGTCTTGGCTTGGATATTTTATCATTGATAATATTGTCTGTGACATCCAAGATGCCCTGCAGAAAAGTCCTATAAGATCTAAGCCCATCTTTTATTTTGTCGTTTTCTTTGTTTGATTTTTTGGTTATAAAGCAACCTTTTGCACCCACTGGGACTATCAGAGTATTTTTTGTCATCTGAGCTTTCATCAGTCCTAGGACCTCTGTGCGAAAATCTTCTATTCTATCTGACCATCTTATGCCCCCACGTGCCACTTCACCACCACGCAAATGAATCCCTTCTGTGTGCGCAGAATATACAAAAACTTCAGCAAATGGACGGGGTAGAGGGATAGAAGGTATAAGGTCAGCTTTTATTTTAAACGATATATAAGGTTTATTTTTGCCTTTTAGCTCTCCTGTGGTGTGTTTTTGGTAATAATTTGTTCTTGATATGGCTTTGATGATGTTAATCAGGCCTCTTATGATAGTGTCTTCGGAGATATTTTCTACTTCAAGTAATACATTTTCTATTTTGTCGATGTAAGTTTTGGCCAGTCTTTTTCGATCGATTCTTTTTATATTTCTAGTGTCAATTATCCTATCTCTATCCTTTCTTTCTTCTATCTCCAAATAATCTCCTGCTAATTTAGGGCTAAATTTAGTGTGGAATAATTTAACTAGCAGAACCGCAATCTCAGAGTGCTTGGCGAGTACATCCTGTATATAATTTTGGCTATATCTAAATTCTATTTGCCGCAGATACCTGCTCCATGCCCTAATCAGGGTTATATCCCGCCAGGATAGACCCGTTAAAATAATTAGTTTGTTGAAGCCGTCATTTTCTATATCGCTGTTTAATATCTTGATCAGAGCCTCCTCAAATACTTCTTTTATTTCGCTAAGATCAATGGATTGCGTGTTTAATATCTCCAGATATAGATGATGAATCCAGCCAGTTTTTTCTTGCAAATTTATTTTATATCTATGGTGGGTCAGCACGCGGGTAGACATATTCTCGATAATCGGAATAGCTTTTGACAAGGTGAGGCTTTCCTGATCTACGATATAGATTTTCAGCTGCAGTCTGTTGCCGCATTCTTTGGGCAAGCTATATAGCGCTGCGACTTTTGCATTCCGCTTCATCGCCTCTTCTATTCTTAGGATATCATGGTATGCATGCTTGACGCTGAATTCTTCTCTGTAGCTGGGCAGGAAGGCTGTTTTATGCTTGCGGAACATAGCATCGCTTTGCTCTTTGCTGAGCTGCTCTTTTAGTATCCACTGCAGCTCATCTACCCAAATTTGCGACAAGCTGACCGTTTTTTTCTCCAGGGCCTTGATGTCTATTTTGGGAAGTGTCTCGGGGTTAGTTTTATACAGGAGCTGCAGCCTGGCCAGGTCCAGCTCTCCTATCACTATATGCTTATCAACTAATCTGCCCAGAAATGCCTCGGTCAGCATATCTTCTATTTTATTTTGGAGTGCCGTGCTGAATTTGGCCTGAGGAATATATATGATGCAGCTGACAAAGCGTTTTGTGGGGTCTACCCTCACAAAAAAAAGCTCGCGGGACTGGGTGGGTAGCTTTAAAATATTCATGCAGCAGTTAAACAAATATTGCTCTGAGCTTTGAAATAGCTCATCACGCGGAAAAGCCCGCAAAATTGCCGCGATTTCTTTGTTGATGTGATTGCCAACGCTAGCGCCTGCAAGTTCCTCCACAGCTAGCACTTTTTTTCTAATGATTGGTATGAGCTTTGCATCTTGATAATATACCACTGAGGTGAATAAACCGAAAAAGCAGTACTGCCCAGTGATCTCTTTATTCTCATCCATTATTTTTATGCATATGCAGTCCATATGCGCAAGCCGGTGTACAACCGACACATAGTCTGACTTAGTAATTTCTATTAACTTTGGGCTCACGATGAAGTCATTGATATTGTTGGGCGGCAAGCCCGATATTTGACCATGCAATCTGTTTTGTCTTGCTATGCCAAGCAGAGTTTTGCTGTTGACCGCGGTCTCTACCTTGTTTTTTTTTTTGGTAAAGCTATATTCTTCATATCCCAAAAAAACGAAATTATCGCTTCTCAACCATTCCAAAAACTTATAACTTTCTTTTATTTCTTCTTCGAGAAAGAATCCGTATAATTGGCCGACTTTAAGCATTGTATAGCTTACCTTATTTACCATTTTTTGCCAATCACTTACACATATTTTAACTGTGCTTAGTGTTTTGTTTATTTCTTGCTTTATGGCTTGGCATCGCTTTTTGCTGCCTATTTTGGAGATTGAGAGGTGTACTAGTGCTTCTTTGCGGAATTTATTGTCATTATATACTCCGGGTGCACCAATGCTGATTACGCTGCCCCGGTCGTTGCGTATTGTAGTGATTAGTGCATGAACATTGATATATATGGTAAGATTATTTTTTTTTAGCAATTCTATTACTGAATCTAGGATAAATGGCGTGTCGCTTGCTATAATCTCGATTATAGTGAACTGAGGCTGTCCTGTTTCTTTGCTTGTGTTAAAAACTTTAATTTTCCTGTCGCGTCTCCCCAAATCTTGTGTGAACTGATAGCAGCTATCAACGATATTAAATAGCTGCTCTGCCTCTATATTTGCAATTTCTGCTGTGATTAAGGAGGAATGGAAATGCTGTATGAAATTTTCTAAGTTATCTGATAATAAGCCTTTTTCCTTGGCTATATTTATGATGGATTTTATAATTGATTCTTTTTCCTTCATGATGCTATAAGCTTAACTTAGCTATGGCTAGTCTTTGCATCGTTAAGCACTCCATATATTTTTGATATATTGTTCATAAGGCTTTATTTATTTGCTATTATTATGAATAATATTTACTACTAAGTGGTTAATGCAGTTAGTCCTATATGGATTATTTTTTTCTATTGATTATAAGATTGCATAGCGCTCTTCAGTGTGATATAGCCATATTATCTATTTTCTCAGGTTAATATTCAAGGTGCATGAGTAGTTTTTTTAGTATTTTTTCGCAGAATCTGGCAATTGATTTAGGCACCGCCAACACTCTTGTATATGCCGAAGGTCAGGGAATTATTTTAAATGAGCCCTCAGTGATAGCTCTGCTCAGGAACAGGAGCGGTTACACACCCTGTGCCTATGGCAACGAGGCTAAGATGATGTTGGGACGCACCCCGAAAGATATCAAGGCTGTCAGGCCGCTGAAGGACGGGGTGATCGCGGATTTTAGAGGCGCGGAGGAAATGATAAAATATTTCATACGCTCGGTGAACAAAAAACGCACGGTGGTGGGTCCTCTGATTATTATATGTGTGCCTTCTGGATCCACTCCGGTTGAAAGAAGGGCAATACAAGATGCGGCAAGAAATGCCGGCGCTAGGATGGCATATTTGATTGAAGAGCCCGTGGCAGCTGCAATAGGCGCTGACCTGCCAGTGATGGAGCCGGTTGGCTCAATGGTGGTGGATATTGGCGGAGGGACAACAGAAGTGGCCGTGCTTTCGCTGGGAGGGGTGGTATATTCAAACTCAATTAGAGTGGGTGGAGACGCCATAGATCAGGCCATAATTTCCTACGTTCGTCGCTACCATAATTTATTGATAGGCGAAGCCACTGCCGAGAAGATCAAGAAATCCATTGGTAATGCATATATACTTGAAGAAAATGTCGAGGGTAGCGATAGCATAGTAATTAAGGGTCGTGACTTGATCGATGGTGTGCCTAAAGAAGTTGTGCTCACAGAGCAGCAAATTTCAGAGAGCCTGGCTGACTCAGTTGCGCAGATCATATCTGCAGTTAGGGTTGCGCTTGAGTCTACTCCGCCGGAATTATCTTCAGACATCGTTGATCGAGGAGTTATGCTAACGGGTGGTGGGGCTCTGCTGCGCGGCATAGACTCTGCGATTCGCACTGCCACGGACCTGCCTGTCTATGTTGCCGAAGATCCGCTTTCTTGCGTTGCGTTCGGAACCGGCAAAGCTCTCGAGAATCTTGATAGATTCAAGGGGGCTCTTTTTACGCAAGATTAAATTCTTAACTATTACTCGGTTCATTGACTTAAAGTTGCTTACAGCAGAATAATTTATTATACATTATGTATGCATAATATTTTTGCTAGAATGAGCACGCTTTTTGCGAATTTACTTGGTTTTTATGTCTAAAGTTATAACTTTTGGTTGCCGTCTTAATGCATATGAAAGTGAATCAATAAAGAAAATAACCCGTGATCTCAAAAATACTATTATAGTAAATACTTGCTCGGTTACAAAGGAGGCGGAAAGACAGGCACAGCAGGCAATTCGCAAGATTTATCGTCAAAATCCAGATGCAAGTATAGTTGTAGTTGGCTGTGCGGCTCAGATCCATCCTGATACATATTCCAAGATGCAGGGGGTGCGCAAGGTTCTGGGAAATATTGAGAAATTAAGGCTCGAGAGCTATCTGACTGAGGAAAAGGTGTTGGTTGGTGATATTGCTTCTGCGAAGAGAAATCGCGTGCAGCTGGTCAGTGAATTTGAGGGCAGGGCCAGGGCTTTTGTGGAAATCCAGAATGGGTGCAATCATCGCTGCACTTTCTGCAATATTCCCTATGCTAGGGGAAATAATCGCTCTGTGCCGATTGATGAGATCATAGAACAGGTTAAAATATTAGTGGATAGGGGATATAAGGAAGTGGTGTTTACTGGGGTTGACATAAGTGATTTTGGTGCTGACCTGCCCGGAAGACCTACTTTAGCACAACTAGTACGCAGATTACTCATGCTGGTGCCTGAGCTGCCGAGGCTGCGTCTTTCTTCGATTGACGTTGCAGAAATTGATCAAGATCTGATGAACATCATAGCAACGGAGTGCCGACTGATGCCGCATCTGCACCTTAGCCTGCAATCAGGGAACAACCTGATACTCAAGAGGATGAAGAGAAGACATACCCGGGAGCAGGTGCTGGATTTTTGCCTGAAGATAAGGTCGCTGAGGCCTGAGATTGCTCTGGGAGCGGACGTTATTGCGGGTTTTCCTACTGAAACTGAGACGATGTTTATGGACAGTTACAATTTGATCAAAGAGCTGAACATTGTTTATCTGCATGTTTTTCCTTATTCCATCCGGGAAGAGACCCCCGCTGCTAGAATGCCTCAGGTTCCTAATGCACTCAAAAAAGACAGGGTAAAAAAATTGTTAGAGCTTTGCAGGCAAAACAAAAGCAGCTTTTATCACTCGTTGATCGGTAGCATGCAGAGCATCGTGGTTGAAAAAAGCGACAGAGGGACAGCAGAAAATTTTGCCAGCGTTAAACTGTCTCAGTCCGCAAAAATTGGCAGTATTTTGAATGTGAAAATTTTAGACGCTGATTGTGATGGTCTGGCTGCTGAGCTTCACATAGCTTAATTCCATAGCTTCTCAAGCTGATAATATTCTCTAACTGGGGTGCGAAATATATGCACCACCACCTCTCTTATGTCGATCGCAACCCAGTTGCCATCTTCTAGGCCTGTGATTGTGAAGTTTTTATATCTAGCCTGCAGGAGTGATTTTTTCAAGTTCCTAGCTATGCTGATTACTTGTTTTTCAACACTGGCTGAGCATATCACAAAATATTTTGCTATGTCGCTTTTGTCTTTGAGGTCAATTATTGATATGTCTTGCGCTTTGTGCTTTTCTAAAGTTTCTTGAGTAATCTGGAGCAGCTCTTTTATCTTTTCCATGTGCTTCTAATTGAGACTGATGAAGTATATATTCGCCTGATTCTGAATAAATGCCAGCCAGATTTTTTATGCAACAACATTCTAGCATTTATTGCCCTATTTGTAAAGATCGCAGCTTTGCTGTTTGTGGCTTTATATTTTGCCTTTCCTCTGTCGAAAGCCAGAATTGGCGTTGATTTTGCTATGTCTTGCCATCTCTTCCAGTTGTGGAATTGCAACAAATTATCTATTCCCATTAGCCAAATAAATTTGTAGTTAGGAAATCTTTTTTTGAGTGCGTATATAGTATTTACTGTGTAGCAACTCCTGAGTTTTTTCTCAACGTCTGTCACCACAATCCTGCTGTTTTTAGATAGGCTGATGGCCAATTTTTTGCGCCGGAATATATCAAGCTCTGCTGGCTCTGGTTTTAGTGGATTCTGCGGGGTAATCAGCCACCAAATTTGATTAAGATTCAGCTTCTTGATTGCTTGCAGGGAGATCTCTAAATGACCTACATGCGGAGGATCAAAAGACCCTCCAAGCAGACCTATTTTCAGTCTAGAATTAGTCTTTATTAGACTTAGCATTAATTGGCAATTAGATTTTACATACAGATTTCCTTTGCCATTTTGGCATATCTAATGTAAATTGTATCTTAAATTATTCATAGTACCCGTTTATGAAAAGACGTGTAGTTTTTATTTCCATGCTAGGCAATGCTCTGGAATGGTACGATTATTCTTTATATGGTCATTTTGCCGTAATCATAAGCAAATTATTTTTCCCTTCTGGCAATCAGTTTTTGTCGCTGATTAGCACCTTTGCTGTGTTTGCTTGCGGTTTCTTGGCCAGACCTTTGGGTGGAATTGTGTTTGGCTATGTAGGTGATAAATATGGCAGGCGGCTTTCTTTGGCGAGCGCAATCTTGATGATGGCAGTGCCAACTGCGCTCATAGGGCTGCTGCCGAGCTACGAGGCCATAGGGGTAGCTGCCCCGATATCACTGGTCATAATACGTCTCCTGCAGGGTCTTTCCATGGGTGGGGCTTTTAGCGGCACGATGATCTTTACGGTGGAACATGCTAGGCCGGGCAGCAGGGGCCTTGTTGGCAGTGCATCAGTTTGTAGCTTGGGAATAGGGTTTTTGTTGGGCTCGAGCGTTGCTAGTATCTGCTCCCTTTTCATTCCTGATGAGGCTTTTCTCAGCTGGGGCTGGAGGCTTCCATTCATATTCAGCATTTTATTTAGTTTTGTTGCTTTTTATATTAACAGTCATACCAGTGAGAGCGAAATATATGCTAATCATAAAGCAAGTTCAGATTCTACAAGCACTCCAATTGTCGAGGCATTCAAGAATTATAAGCTGCCGATGCTGATGGCGCTTAATGTATATCTTACCATCACAGTGCCTTTTTATACTTATTCTGTTTTTGTGAATAATTTTATCGCTAATATCCTGCATCAGGGCCTTGATCATGGCCTTATTGTTAATATTTCCGGAATGGTTACTTTGGCAATAATCGCGCCGGTTGCTGCATATGTCTCAGATAAGATTGGCAGGAGGCCGGTCTTAATTTTTGCCTGTATTGCTCTTTTGTTGTTCACTTATCCTTATTTCAAGTTGCTATCAACTGGCGATATTGTTTTGCAGATTGCAGCCCAGATTATTTTTGCTTTTATTCATGCCATATACTTTGGTCCTGTGCCTGCTGTTTTAGTAGAGCTCTTTCCCACCAAAGTGCGCTATACTGGCATGTCCGTTTCTTATAATCTGAGTGTTGCTCTTTTTGGTGGCACGTTGCCTATGGTTGCTATATGGCTGATTTATATAACCAAAAGCAACCTGGCGGTCTCTTATTATATCATGGCGGTAGTTTTATGCACCTTGGCGACTCTTGTTTTCACGCCCGAGACCCATAAGAGAGACCTGAGATAATAAAAATGAACACCAAGCCTAAAATCATAGTAATTAATGGCCCTAATCTTAATCTGCTGGGCACCAGAAAACAGAAAATATATGGCGTTCAGACTTTAGTAGAAATAGAGGCTAAGTGCAGAGATGAGGCAAGTAATCTAAGCATTGCGCTTGATTTTTTTCAGAGTAATTCCGAAGGAGAGATTGTGACAAAAATTCAACAGTCTCCGGACAATTATCAAGGGATTATAATCAATGCCGCTGCATATTCTCATAGCTCTATTGCGATACTAGACGCATTAGAGGTATTAGAAGCGGCAGATTTACCTATAATTGAGGTGCATCTGTCCAATATTTATGCTCGTGAGGAATTCAGAAGAAAATCCCTCATCTCCTCCATTGCTAGCGGAGTAATCTGTGGCTTTGGGGGCATGGGATATTTGCTGGCTCTGAAGGCAATTGCGAAAATTTTGCATAGCAGGGCCTAGTTATTTTTAGAAATTTAGCTTCATTGAGTCTCATAGATTTAGCTATATTTTCCTGTTAGTCTAGACAAAATCTTTTCTTTGCCGATCAGTGGCAGCATCCTTGCTAATTCTGGCCCCTGCTCCTGTCCTGTTATGGCTTGGCGCAGCGGCAAGAAGAGACCCCGGCCTTTTCTCTGGGTTTTTGCTTGCAAGGATTTTGTCCACACATCCCATGTATTCTTATCAACTTCCCCCTCTGGGAAAAGTGCTTTTGCAGTCTCTATAAATTCTTTATCCTCAATTATAGGTGCTATTTTTTCTTTGCAGATCTCCCGCCATTTTTTGGCATCGGAAAACTTCTCAATATTACCGCGCACGGCATACCAAAAATCCTCATCCTCTATTTGCATCGATTTTAGGCGGGATTTTGCGTGCTTGAAATCTAAATTATGCAAAAATTCTTTGTTTAATAACCTTAATTTATCTATGTCAAACAGCGTGGTGGCTTTGCTAAATTTTGTTATATCAAAATTTTTGATTAGCTCATCCATATTGAAATATGGTTTTATATTGTCCGATGTGCCGATTTTTGCCAGGTAGCTGCTTATCGTCATTGGTTCTATTTCTTGCTCAAGCAACGACGAAATCGCAAGATCACCCAGACGCTTAGAAATTTTTCCCTGATGGTGCATCAGCGGCAGATGCGCAAATTCCATTCTGCTGGCGCTCTGCAGAGCCTGAGAAAGCTGAATCTGGATCGCGGTATTAGTCAGGTGGTCCTCGCCGCGGATTATGTGCGTGACGCCGAATTCTATATCGTCCACCACAGAGGGCAGCATATAAGTTAGGGTGCCGTTGGTGCGGATTATGATCGGGTCGCCAAGGTTTTTCGCCAAGAATTTTATCGGTCCTTTGATGAGGTCGTGCCAGCAGATTTCTTCTTCTGTGTTTATTTTAAAACGCCAGTGTGGCTCTCTGTTGTCTCTTGGTACCTGCATCTTGAGAGCAGCACGGTCATATATTGGCGGCAGGCCTCTGCTTAGCTGCTCTCTGCGTTTTAATTCCAGTTCTTCTGGAGTTTCATAGCACGGATAAAGGCGATTTTGCTCTTTTAGCTGTGCAATTGCCCGATTATAATTTTCTAAATGCTCGGATTGCCTAGCAAAAATATCATAATCCAGGCGCAGCCTTTCTAAATCCCGGAGGATTTGGTCTTCATATTCCTTGCTGCATCGCTGCTGGTCTGTGTCGTCTATTCTAAGCATGAATTTGCCCCTGCTAGAGCGGGCAAATAGCCAGTTTATGAGAGCTGTCCTGATGTTGCCAACGTGTAGGTTACCAGTTGGGCTGGGAGCAAATCTAGCAAGCATAAATTAATATTTATTATTTAATACTTATTTTATATATAGGCTAAGCTTATTATTTATAGCAAAAATTTACAAGCCCCAATTGCGCGTCTTTGTTTTATCCACTGCTCCCATTTACTCTCATTTTATTCCCATTCAATGGTGGCTGGCGGCTTTGCTGTGATGTCATATACCACCCGGTTCACCCGAGGAATATTATTGACAATTTTATTGCTAATTTCTTGCAAAAGTTCTGGGCTGAATTGGAAATAATCCGCAGTCATGCCATCCTCTGAAGTTACTGCTCTCAGAGCGCAGGTATATTCATAGCTGCGCCTATCCCCCATCACGCCCACAGTTTGGATCGGCAGGAGCACTGCAAATGCCTGCCAGATCTGGTCATATAAACCTGCATTTTTTATTGCATCGATATATATCTGGTCTATTGCCTGCAGTATTTCCACCTTTTCTGCTGTAACAGGGCCAATTATGCGTATTGCCAGGCCTGGTCCCGGGAAGGGGTGCCGATTTAAAATTTCTTCTGGTATTCCGAGTGTTTTGCCCAGCATGCGCACCTCATCCTTGAAAAAACAGCGCAGAGGCTCTATCAAGCCCAATGTCATTTTTTCTGGCAATCCCCCCACATTGTGGTGGGATTTTATGGTGACGCTCTGCTCGGAGAAGACAGAGCCTGACTCAATGACATCTGGATATATAGTGCCTTGCAGAAGAAACTTAGCATCCTCTATTCGGCTTGCCTCTTCCTCGAATGCCTCGATAAAGCATCTACCGATGATTTTTCTTTTTTGTTCCGGATCTGGGTTATTTGCCAGGCTTTGCAAGAATTTATTGTTTGCATTAATAAATTTAACCTGAAGACCTAATTTGTCAACAAGCTGATTTTTAACTTCTGAGACTTCAGCTGCTCTCAGGAGGCCGTTGTCGATAAAAATGCAATGCAGATTTTTGCCAATTGCTTTATGCGCCAAGGTCGCTGCAACGGCAGAATCCACCCCGCCGCTGATCGCGGCAATAACCTTGCTGTCCCCGGCTTTTGATTTAATTTCCTCTACTTTTTGCGTAAGCAGTGACGGTATTTTCCAGTCTTTTTGGCACCCAGCTATTTTGAATATGAAATTATTTATTATTTTATTTCCGTCAGTAGTGTGGGTAACCTCGGGATGGAACTGCAGCCCATATATTTTTGATTCCTCGTTGTATATTGCCGCAAAAGGCGAATTTTGAGTTTTGGCCAATACTTTAAATCCTGGCGGAATCCTGGTTACTTTATCGTTGTGACTCATCCATACTTGCTTTTTGCTGCCAATTTGCCATATGTCTTCTGTGAGCAGACAGTTATTCACAACCTCCAGCGTTGCTGCGCCGAATTCTTTTTGTTCTGCTACGTAAACCTCGCCGCCGGATTCTTTGCATACCAGCTGCAATCCATAGCATATTGCCAGTATCGGTATTTTCAGTTTGGATAGTTCTTGGGTTAGTATTGGTGCTGAATTTACAGAATCAGGCCCTCCTGATAAAATTAATGCTTTTGCTGAGGCGATTTTATTAATAAATTTATCTTTCCCTGGAACTATTTCAGAATATACGTTTGCTTCCCTGATGCGTCTGGCAATTAACTGTGTTAGCTGTGAGCCAAAGTCTATTAGGATTATTTGTGGTGTTTTCATTTGCACTATAGAGTTTTTATCCCTTTTGAGATTATAGAATAATTTTCGATTGATTTCATGCTAAAAATTTGTTAATATAAAAGGATAATTAACTTTTCAGAAAAAAAATGCCTACACATCATAATGTGCCACCAAGTACATATATTGCTAGAGCAGGTAATGTTGTAATCTCTTCCTCTCCTGTTCCTTCAGACACACAGAAAAATCATAAAAAACGTGAGACTGCCTCCGGAAGATTGGATCTTTATTTCGAATATCTAGCGAAGCAAGCAAGGGCGAATAACCAGAAAGCACTCTCTGGTCCTGCCCAAGAACTTATTTACAGACCCGAGCTTGAATTCGAATCTAAAGACAACAAGCCTGCGGTGAGGGTAAATGTCGAAGATATATATAATAAGACTGAAGCTTTTAAGCGCCTTTGCAATTATTCTGTCTTTGCTGACCGTCTTCACGAAAAGCATAGAGAAGTTTTGGCCGTGCAGGACCTTTTAAAGGAACGTGAACTCAGTGATGGTATAGACGATCTATTGCTTAGAAAGACTGAGTTAGAGGATTTAGAAAAGCATGACGATGTTCGGATTAGTGAGCTTCGCCAAGATTTTGAGAGGCTGGTGCGTGACCTTCATATCTTTAGATACTTCACACATCATGGCAAATTCTCTGTTGGCAATATAAGCGATATTTGGGGCGGATATGCCGTAAATAAAGGCTCGTTTTTGTGGCAGGCTAATGAAATACTACGTTATTGTCGTGAGAATAATATTGCAAGTGATGAAGTGGTTGCCAATGCTATTTTTCGAAACTGTACTGATGCTCTCAGCAAAATGTCGCTTATCTATAATAGAATATTCATAAAGCCACAAGAGCTTGGACTTATAACATCTCCACCCCATGCACTCTCTCTGCAACTTGCAATAGACGATAACTGCAAAAGGGCGCGGGCTCTTGCAGCCGGCGGAGAAGAAAAGCTGAATGAGCTATTTAAGACCGCAGAACAGAGGAAGCAGCTAAGAGCGAAAGTTCAAAGATTAAATCAAGATGGCAGTATGAATGCAGAATTATTATGCGATCATGCATCATTTTATACGGAGAGTCCGGATGTTCGCAAAAGACGCGCATCAAAAATAAAAGCTGATCTTTTTTGTGCTTGTTTATGCGGAGTTTTAATATGTTGTGTATTAGGGTTTGCCATCTCTTTTTTCATATGCTCCATGATAGCCATAGCAGGTGCCATGGCTTTCTTAACAGGCTTATATATTTCCCTTGGTGTCTGTGCCCTTGTCCTGATTTGTAACGTTATAAGTTTGGCTTGTTTTGGACCTAGCCGTATTAGAGAAATGCAAATCTTTGAAGAGAAAGGGATAAGGTTTGCTCAAGATGCAAAAGAAATGGTTAATTTGCTATCTTGTATTGATGTCCCGGAGCTTAAGAGTTCCGATGATATGCTCCCTATTCATGCAGTCTCTGCTATGCGTGATCCGGAATGCAACTATGCTGAATATAAACTATCAGGGGAAGAATGGCTAATAAAGCTTGACGAAAATGCAGGAAAGCACAATGTGGGGCCAGGGCTTAAACAGTTAGTGCAGGACAGAGCTGACAGCTGTTTTGCTGAATCAGAAAATAGGTTAGCACAAAACAAGAGCACGAAGGAGTCTCAAATGAAAATAGACACCCGATTAGATGCAGTAGAAACCAAAACAGCAGGTGCTACGCAGCCTTCTGGGCAGAGCCTTGCCGAAATTGCCGCATAGACCCCGGCTTGTCGTTTTGTAGCGAGAATGGAAGAGGACATACGGGACATGGCTGATGCCATCGAAAGTGAAATGTCAAAATTAGAGGTATCTCGCTAGCTGCTTAGCTATTTCTGGCATGAAGCATGCTTGCTGCGAGTCGCTGCTAAAAGTCAGTGACGAGGAAAATGACTGCAGCGTAAACTCCCACTTTATAGAGATTTTTACTCTTCAATAAATGTTTATACAGAAGTGCGCAGGGCCACAGCAGCCTTGAGCACTTCTGCTGCATGATCTTTAACCTTAACTTTATACCAGGCTTCTCTTATCAATCCCATTTTATCAATCAGAAATGTTGATCTTTCTACGCCGATATATTTTTTGCCAAACATAGTTTTTTCTGCCAATATTCCATATTTATTAAGCACTTCTCCTTCTGGATCTGATGCTAATCTTATTGATAAGTCGTGTTTTTTGCGAAATTTTTGATGACTTGCGATGTCGTCTCTTGACACGCCAATAATGACGGTATCGTTTTTTTTGAATTCTTCGATCAAGTCGCTAAAATTTCTTGCTTCCTTGGTGCAGCCGGGTGTGTCGTCTTTGGGATAGAAGTATAACACTATATTAAGCCCTTTAAGGCCGGCTAAGCTAATTTGTTCATTTTCGTCTGTTGTTAAGATAAAATCCGGGGCCTTATTATTGATTTCTAGCATTTGTTTATCCGCAATTATGAATGAATTTGAGCGATATTATCGCAGATCTTGAGTATTTTGCAAAGGATTCCGCGGTTGCGATCTGGAAGAATTATCTAGATTGGCCCTGATTTTATCCCTATAATCTATAGCTAGTTCACAATTCGTAACTTAAGCATCCTGAATGATTATTTTTCCTAGCATTGATCCGGTTGTGTTGAAAGTGGGCGCTGTTTCTGTGAGATGGTATTCAATTGCTTATATCCTAGGGATTTTTATCGGCTGGAGATGTGTTTGCGCTTCTTTTTATCGCCTTGATTCAAAAGCCAAAGAAGATTTGTTGTTTTGGGCAGTTATAGGAATAGTATTGGGCGGGAGATTGGGCTATATAGCTTTTTATAACCTTGGTTATTATTTGGCCTATCCGGCGGATATATTCAAACTTTGGCACGGCGGCATGTCTTTTCACGGCGGCATGCTGGGTCTTATTTTAACGATGATGCGGTGCGCAAAAAAACATAATATTAACATTTTAAGTCTCTATGATGCAATTGTGCTTGTTGCGCCTCTGGGGCTGCTTTTTGGTCGTTTGGCAAATTTCATCAATGGCGAGCTATATGGCAGACCTACGGATGTATCTTGGGCAGTTTTGTTCCCTGGGGCCGGCCCACTGTCCAGGCACCCCACGCAGCTTTATGAAGCTTTTTTGGAGGGTTTGGTGCTATTTATCGTCATGGCCTCCACGAAAAAAACTCTTAGGGATAAACCGGGTCAGCTGTCTGCTCTTTTTATGATTTTATACGCTAGCTTCAGGATGCTGATCGAGCATTTTCGTGAGCCTGACCCGCAGATTGGCTATATTGGATATTTCACCATGGGTCAGATTTTGAGCTTGCCTATGATGCTTTTCGGGGTGACGCTGTTTTTTGCTTCTGCACGTCTGAGTATAGGAGCTGCACCTAATAAATGAATATTTAGCATAGTAATTTGCATTTGAGATGCATTGATAATTGATATTAGGTCGCTATAATCCTTGGTGTATGAACAAGGCAGGTCTTATTATTTTAATTCTTAGTCTGTTATTTCATGAATCTAATAAAAACCGTACCTTTTTTGCTTTTTTTTCTGGTATTGACTTTGTTTGCGTATATTTCATTGAAATTTGCCAGTCAGAGCCAGCCGCAGAGGATGCCCGATGCCATTTTGTGCTCTGCCCATGACAAGAGTGCGTGCATTGCCACCAGTGATTTGCAAGGCAGCATGTATATTATAAATTTTTTTTCTACTTGGTGTTATGGCTGCGTTCTTGAGCATCCGCTGTGGGAGGAAATTGCCAGGCATATTGATGTTTATGGCATTGCATGGAAAGATACAGAATTTGCCGTAGAGCGCTGGCTGAACGAAAATAATAATCCTTATAAGCTGGTATTTAGGGATTTCGGCGGTGTTTTTGGTGACAAGCTCGGAGTTAGCGGCGCTCCGGAGACTTTTGTTTTTGATGGTAGTGGCGTTTTATTGTTTAATTTTAAAGGACCGATGAATCAAGATATATGGAAAAATAAAATACTACTTATGCTTGAGAATAAGTAAAATCTATACAACTAAAACTTTTATTCTTGATTTTACTAGAGTTTCCTTTAGAATATTCTGGTTGGTTTGCAAAAAGGTGTGGATATGCAGGTAAGCATAGCAGGAAAAGGCATAAGTATAGGCAGCAGCTTACAGGAATATATAAAAACTACTCTAATAAAAAATGTGCAGAAATATTTTGAAAATGCAGTGAGCGCACGTGTTGTGGCTTCTAAGACATCTGTGGATTTTTATATAGATATTGCGGTGCATGAGAGCGCTGGTCAATATGCTAAGTCAGAAGGCAGAGCGAACAATGTTTATGCTGCCGTGGATATAGCTATAGACCGCATTAACAAAAAGCTCAGACGCTACAAAGATCGCATAAAGAAGAAGCATACCAAAGATAGCACGAAGGAGGTTATTTCTGCCAAAACTTATCTTATCTCTAGCAGTGAAGAGACGGCAGATACAGTGCAAGAGGACAGCAATTTAATTATCGCAGAGAATAGTATGCATATAGCGGAGCTTTCAGTGAGCGAGGCAGTTATGCAAATGGATCTGGCATCTTTGCCTGCTTTGCTGTTTATTAATTCTGAGAGTGGTAGGCTTAACTTAGTATATACCAGGCCAGACGGCAACATAGCTTGGGTAGACCCTAATCTAGAGAAGCGCGACAAGCAAAATAAATAGATTTTTATACGAAGATAACCTCGCCATTTTGATATTGATTGCCGGCTACCTGCCAGATAGTCTCCAGCAGATCTTGGAGGCTTGTTCGTTTTGGCATTGATTCTTCCAGTTTGTTTTTGGGGATGACAATGTGCGGGCATATGGCATTTATCCTAATATGATTGGTTTCTTTTGCTGCCATTTCGGTGAATATCGCCAGTGCTTTTTTGGATAGCATATAGATAAAATATGGGCTGTATGTGCTTTGTATGTAGGCATCTAATATATTAATCACGCAGCCTTGTTTTGCTTTCTTGACAAAGGCCTGCGTTAGAAAGAGCGGTGCAATCAAATTTACCTTGATGCTCTCAAAGAATGTATCAAAATTTGTTTCTAGAAACGCCTCTCTGTTGAATATAGAGGCATTATTGATCAGCAGTGCTATGTGGGGTAGTTTTTCTAATGCTAGACCTATTAACTTTCCATAATTTTTTGTTTTGCTGAAATCTTGTTGCATTGTAAAGCATTTGATTTTATATTTTTGGCTCAGTTCCTCTGCTAGTGCTTTTGCTGCATTTTCGGATGTATTATAATGCATGACTAAATCATAGTTTTTTTGAGCCAGATAGACTGCTATGTGCGAGCCTAGACCCCTTCCTGCTCCGGTTATTATTGCCGCTTTCTTCATGTTTTTTAGCTTCTGATTGATCGCGGATTACTCAAGCTTATTGTCTGTCATGTTTTTTTAATGTAGAATTCATCTAGTTTAATTTATAGGGCTAGACAATGCAAGAAACTCGTGTTGGGATAGGATATGACGTGCATAAATTTGCTGATTCTGAACAGAGGGTGCTGATGCCCATCTGCGGCGTTATGGTGGAGCATGACAGACAGATTCTGGCGCATTCTGATGGCGATGTTGGCATACATGCTGTGGTGGATGCGATGTTGGGTGCTGTTGCAGCTGGTGATATAGGGCAGCATTTTCCCTCTACTGATCCTAGATGGAAAGATAAGGATTCCTCTCATTTTCTGTTATACGCAAATGATCTGTTGAAAGAGAAAGGTGGTTTCTTGGTTAATCTGGATGTGGTGATTATATGCGAAAGACCCAAGATTGGTTCTCACAGGCAGAAAATGAGAGAACGTTTGGCGGCAATTTTGAATATAAACATAAGCAGAGTGAGCGTTAAAGCCACCACTACTGACAAGCTGGGGTTTTTAGGCAGAAAAGAAGGGCTTGCAGCTCAGGCTGTTGTTAGCTGTCTATTAGAAATTTAGCTGGATATCTGGATATGGATTTAACTACATTAAAGCAGCGCATACAGTCCAGCAGAGTTGCTGGCTATATAGATAATGTCGCTATGAACTTTGATAATCTGACGATTGAAACTGATGTTAAATTTTTAAATAGTATTATAAATTTTTTATATAACGATTGCAATTTTAAAATTTTGATTGATATTTTTGGAGTTGATTATTTAGACCAAAATAAAAGATTTAATGTTATATATAATTTGTTGAGCTTGCGCCATAATCTTAGATTATGCATTAAAATTTACGTCGATGAAGCTACGCCTGTCCCTAGTATAATAAAGCTCTACAGCGCTGCTTGCTGGTATGAAAGGGAAGTATATGATATGTACGGAGTAAAATTTTTAGGAAATCCTAGCATGGGCCGTATTCTTTCGGATTATGATTTTGAGGGGCATCCCCTCCGCAAGGATTTTCCACTTACTGGTTATTTGGAGGTTCGCTATGACATTGAGAAAAAAAAAGTGACATATGAGCCGGTGCAGCTGGAGCAGGAATTTCGTAATTTTGATTTCTTGAGTCCTTGGGAGGGCATGGAGTATCCAGATGAGAGCAATAATCAGGAGTAGCGGGGTGATATGAAGTCCAGACTGATTCTTTGCATTTTGATTGTTTTACTAGCCCTATACTTTGCGGCATCTAATTTTTTTGACACCAGGTTTTTAAGCGACAAGAAAATAAATCTAGGTTTGGATCTCAAAGGCGGTTCTTATTTATTGCTGAAGATCAAATTTGAGCACTATCTGCAGGAAGTTTCTGGTTCCTTGCTGGACGACATTAGGGTTTTATTACAGAAAAATAAAATCAATTATTCTGAACTCTCCGCTTTCCATTCTGGGGTGAAATTTAGATTAAATAACATAGAAGACGCTGCACAGGTGAAAAAGCATCTCAGATCTTTGGGTGAGAATTATGATATTGAGGGTGAATCGACTCTTCATGTCATTTTTAATAAGGCATATTTGCAGGAGTTGCGCCGGGAAGTTGCAGAAAGAACCATGAAAAGCATCAGGCGCAGGGTCGATGAAGCCGGGGTAAAAGAAGCATTGCTGCAGCTCCGCAGCAGTGATTCTATTTTATTGCAGATGCCGGGGATGGAGAGCCCTGAGCAAGTTAAGGCCCTGCTAGGCAAAACAGCAAAATTAACCTTTCATTTGCTGGCAGACGAAGGAGCTCGGAGCAGAAAGGTGTTGACTTTGCACAACGAGCAGGGGAGGGAATATAGGCTTTATCGCAAGGCTGAGCTGACTGGTAATTTGCTCAAAAAAGCAGTTGCTGGTTTTAATAGCTATGGTCAGCCGGTGGTGCATTTTGTGTTTAATTCTAGCGGGGCGGAAAGATTTGCCAGAATTACTCGTGAGAATGTGGGTAAGGTCCTGGCTATAGTACTTGATAACACTGTGATTACTGCGCCGCTGATACGTGAGCCCATCTTAGGTGGGCAGGGAGAAATATCGGGTGATTTTGACATAAATGTGGCCAGAGACCTGGCGATCATGCTGCGTTCTGGCGCTTTGCCTGCACCTTTGGAAATTGTGGAGCAATCCACGGTGGGGCCTAGCTTGGGCGCAGATTCAATTACGGCTGGAAAGAGAGCCGTAGCTTTTGCGTTTATCTGCGTTGTTTTATTCATGGTG
Source organism: Rickettsiales bacterium (assembly GCA_014132315.1). Classification (GTDB taxonomy): domain Bacteria; phylum Pseudomonadota; class Alphaproteobacteria; order Rickettsiales; family BLZN01; genus BLZN01. Next base: position 31,619 of record BLZN01000136.1, read on the forward strand.
GTTTCCTATGCTAGATTTGGGATCTATGCAGTTTCTGCGCTGCTTATCAACCTAATCATCGTGGTCGCTGCGTTGACTATTTTGGAGGCAACTTTAACTCTGCCGGGCATTGCTGGCATTGTTCTGACCATCGGAATGGCGGTTGATGCAAATGTGTTAATCTTTGAGCGCATAAGAGAGGAGGGCAGGATGGGCAAGAATGCAGTTGCGGCGGTGGAGCGGGGTTTTCACAGGGCATTTGCCGCGATATTTGATTCCAATATGACCACCATCATAGCGGCTATGATTATGTTCGCGGTGGGTTTTGGTCCGATCAGGGGCTTTGCAGTTACTCTCTCAATTGGCATATTATCTTCTATGTTCTCTGCTGTGTTTTTTACCAAGATTATGATCATGAATTGGGCACGTAGAAACTGTGGCAGCGATAAGCTATTGCTATAGATTTTTTATTATTAATCTCCAGGAATGTTTGCGCTAATTTTTTTTTGCTGCTATATTGTTTTCTGTTTTGCTATAGATTAGAGGTTTTTGGATGTCTTTGGATGATAAAAGCAAAGAAAAGCTTTTGGATTTAGTTACTGAATATACTGATTTTGATAGAGGCAAGATTACTCCTGAAACCAAGTTCATTGCTGATATGGGGCTTGATAGCTTGGATATAGTCGAGCTTATCATGGCAATCGAGGAAAAATTCGGTGTTGAAATTTCAGATGATGAAGCAGAGCAAATTGTTACTGTTCAGCATGCATATGATGTAATTGCAGCGTACTTAGAGCAATCTGGATAATAATGAGAAGAGTAGTTGTAACTGGCATTGGCTTGGTAACACCGCTATCTGCCTTTACTGAAAAGGGTTGGCAGAGAATTATTGCAGGAGAATCCGGGGTGAGCAACATTTCTAGTTTTCCTGTAGATGACTTACCCTGCAAGATTGCCGCGCAGCTTTCCTCCAAAGATGGGGATTTTGACGCTAACGATTGGGTGTCCACACGAGATCAAAGAAAACTAGATAGCTTTACGATATATGGTCTGGCTGCTACCAAGCAAGCCCTTGACGATGCTGGATGGGCGCCTAGCGACGATAAATCATTAGAGAGCACAGGTGTGATTATCGGTTCTGGAATTGGCGGGCTAATCAGCATTGAAAAGAATGCCTTGTCGCTGCAAAGTGAAGGCTTTAAAAAAGTCAGCCCATTCTTTATTCCTGCGAGTCTGATAAATTTACTGTCTGGCCATGTTGCTATGAGGTATGGCTTCAGGGGGCCGAATCATTCCGTGGTAACTGCTTGTGCCACTGGTGCCCACGCAATTGGCGATGCTGCCTGCATAATTCAGCGAGGTGATGCAGATGTTATGATCGCTGGCGGAGCTGAAGCTCCTTTGTGCAGGATCGGGGTAGCAGGATTTGCTAGGATGGGAGCATTGTCGACTCATTTTAATGACAGGCCTGAGGCAGCTTCCAGGCCTTGGGATCAGGACAGGGACGGCTTTGTTATGGGTGAGGGAGCGGGAGTTTTGGTGCTGGAGGAATATGAGCATGCGAGGGGGCGTTCGGCAAATATTTATGGTGAAATTTTAGGATATGGTTTATCTGGTGACGCGCATCACATTACCGCCCCTCATCCTGAAGGAAGAGGGGCGGTTTTAGCCATGCGCATGGCCCTGAGGCAGGCCAAGATTGACCAAGTCGATTATATCAATGCACATGGTACTTCAACTCCTGCGGGCGATGAAATTGAGCTGAAGGCTGTAATGGAGGTATTTGATGGCAAAATCACCATGTCTTCAACCAAGTCTTGCACCGGGCATTTGTTGGGGGCAGCTGGCAGCGTGGAGGCTATTTTGTGTTTATTGGCCATGCGCGATGGGGCTGTTCCCCCGACAATAAATTTGGATAACCCCGTTGATCACCATGACAGAGTAAATTTGGTTGCAAATTCTGCACAAGAAAAAAAGATGAAAATTGCCATGTCTAACTCATTTGGTTTTGGCGGAACTAATGTATCTTTAGTTTTTTGCAGAGTCACTTGAATAAAATTTTCATATTTCTAGCATTAACCTTTATGTCTATAGACATAAAAGATAAATAGAGCATTTTCTGGGCTGCTTGCAAGAGTCCGCTTAAAAAATCACCCTGTCTTAAAGTTTGATTCTAGCAGCATATGTCGCGTGCTACTAGATTAGCCTTAAGCTTTATATTAATATTTTAAGTATAAGAAGAGCAGGGAGTAGCAAGGCAATAGCTCTGATATACTTTGCTGATGCGCTTTAGGCTGCGGCATATCTGCTATTTGTTCCGTAAATACTATTGAATGCCACATATCTTAAGCCGATATTTATATTTTATTAACAAAACAATCACTACATTTTTTCCAGTGGCGCTATGTTAAGCAAATTTAGTCCGCAGCATATTATGTTTTTTATTGCGCTCACTAGCGATAATCTGGCTATTGTTAGAGGAATATCATCTAAAAAAATGAATTTTTTTAGCTCGCTGTCTTTGCCGCTGTTCCATAGGGAGTGGAACTGTGATGCAACTTCATATAGATAAAAGACCAGCTTATGGGCCTCGTAGGACAGCGCTACTTTCTCAACCAAATGCGGAAAATAAGCCAAAATCTTGATTATCGAAAGTTCTCCTGGCAATGACAGTAGGCTGAGCTCTGCATCTGATAAATCAGATTCCCCCACATATTCCCTGGTTTTGCTTATTACCGAGCTTGCACGCGCGCAAGCATATTGAATATAAAATACGATATTTTCTTTTGATTGCTCCTTGGTTTTTTCTATATCGAAATTAATCACCATGTCGTTTTTGCAGAGCAGCATGATGATCCTCAGAGAATCTTTATCCACAAGCTCCAGCACATCCTGCACGGTGAGGAGCTTTCCAGCTCTTTTTGACATCTTGATTGCAATATTGTTTTTATACAGATTCACAATATCGTGAAATAGGATGTCTATCCTTGCATTGCCACCGCTGAGGGCAGCAACTGCCGCTTGCATGCGTTTTTTATAGCCGCCGTGATCCTTGCCAATTTCCAATATCATGTGGCTAAATCCTCTTTTCATTTTGTCCAGATGATAAGCGATATCAGAAGCAAAATAAGTCCAGCTGCCGTCTGATTTCTGCAGCGGTCTGTCTATGTCGTCGCCATAATCAGTGGAGCGAAACAGCACCTGCTCCCTTGGTTCCCAGTCTTCCGGAAGTTTTCCCTTGGGGGCAGGCAACTTTCCTTCGTATATCAGCCCTTTGCTCCGCAATATTGCCAGTGATTCATCCAGCCTACCTGAATTATGCATATCAGATTCGCTTACAAAGAGATCAAAATCCACCCCCAAATCTCCGAGATCCTGCTTTATCATCTTTATGATAGCCTCTACGGCATATTTTTTTATTATCCCCAGCCATTTTTTCTTCTCCATGGAGGCATCAGGATATTTTGCTGCCAGCTCCTTTGCTATTTTTGTTATATATTCTCCTGGATAGGCAATTGGCTCGTTTATTTTCCTTCCCAGACATTCTAGATAGCGCATGTGCACTGACCCGGCCAGCTCATCAATCTGCTTGCCTGCATCGTTTATGTAATATTCCTTGGTGATTTGATGGCCGGTTTTTTTTAATACTCTGGCCAGAACATCACCTATTATCGCTCCTCTTGCGTTGCCCAGGTGTAGAGGGCCGGTGGGGTTTGCCGAGACAAATTCCAGATTAATTTTCTTGCCATTGCCCAAGTTTGAATTGCCGAATTCTAGTTTTTTTTGATTTATGTTCTTGATTGTATTCTGCCATATATAATCTTTAATTATGATATTAATAAACGGCGGTGACGCAATGCTGACCGACTTTATGTAATCAACTTTTGCAAGCCTTGCGGCAATTAAATCAGCAATCTCTACTGCATTTTTGTTGGTTTGTGGCGCGATTATCATGGCTGCGTTGGACGCGATATCACCATGTAGCTTATTTTTTGGTATCTCTGCATTTATTTTTTCAAGCCTGATGTTTTGTGGTAAAGCTGAAACTTCAATCAAATATCCTATTTGGATAATTATTTCTTTTTTTACTGATTCATATATATTGTCCATATTTATTGCAACTTAGGATAGTATTTATATATTATAGTTACTGCGCTTAATACGTCTATTTATACTGCAAAAGTTGTTGATGTTTTAATATTAAGCTAAACAAATTAGATTTATGATTTCAAATTTGGGGCTATATCTAGTTTGAGCTATTCAATTCCGCTTTAAGATCATATATATTTTCTTTATTATCTAATTTTTCTAGAATTTTTATGACCTTTTCCGGCGTCAAATTCTCAAAATAAAATTCATTTATTTGGATCACTGGTGCATTTACGCATGCACCCAGACACTCTACCTCCACTAAAGTAAATTTTTTATCCGCAGTGGTTTCTCCCACGTCAATTGCCAGCTTTTTTCTACATGCACCCAGACATTTTTCGCTTCCTCGCAGCCAGCACGGAGTGGTGCGACATACTTGCACCAGATATTTCCCAGTAGGGCTGAGGTTAAACATGCTGTAGAAAGTAGCGACTTCATATACCTTCATATTAGGCATGCTCAGCGTTTCTGCGACGCAATCCATCGCTGCTTTGGGGAGCCATCCACCCGCTTGTTTTTGTGCCAGGCTGAGCAGAGCAAGCACCGCGCTGGCCTGTTTGCCTTCCGGATACTTACTAATTTCTGTTTGTGCAAGCTTGAGATTTTCCTCCGTAAAGGCAAATTCTTTTGGGCCTAAAAGTTTTAATCTCCTTTTGGTCATCTGTCTATCTCGCCAAAAACTATGTCTATAGAGCCAATGATAGCAGTGACATCGGCAAGCATGTGGCCTTTTGCCATGTGGTTTAGCGCCTGCAGATGGGCAAATCCTGGTGCCCTGATTCTGCATCTATAGGGTTTGTTGGTTCCATCTGAGACTAGATATACCCCGAATTCTCCTTTGGGGGCCTCGACTGCCGCATACACTTCTCCTGATTGCACGTGATAGCCCTCGGAATATAGCTTAAAATGGTGGATTAAGGCCTCCATCGACCTCTTCATCTCTTTTCTGGGTGGGGGCGAAATCTTACGATCCGCAGTCTTGACCGGTCCTTCAGGCAGTTTTTCCAGGCATTGCCTGATGATTTTCACCGACTGCCGCATCTCCTCCATTCTAACCAGATATCGGTCGTAGCAGTCTCCATTTTTGCCGATTGGAATGTCGAAGTCCAGCTCACCATAAACCTCACACGGCTGGCTTTTTCGCAAATCCCAGGCCACCCCGGACGCACGCAGCATTGGGCCACTGAAACCCCAGTCCATCGCATCTTCTTTGGAGACCTTGCCGATGTCCACCAGGCGTTGCTTCCAGATGCGATTCTCAGTTAGCAGAGAATCAACTTCATCTATGTGCTTGGGAAATGTCTCGATGAATTTCATTATGTCCTCCGGCAGATCTTTTGGGACATCTGCCGCTAATCCCCCTGGCCTGATATAGGCAGCATGAAAACGAGCTCCGGACGCACGCTCATAAAATTCGAGTATTTTTTCTCGCTCTTCAAACAGCCACAGCAGCGGCGTCATCGCGCCTACATCCAGAGCTTGCGAGGAGATATTCAGCAGATGGTTAAGTATCCTGGTTAGTTCAGAAAAAAGCACCCTGAGATATTGCGCTCTGACTGGTACTTCACATTTGAGTAATTTTTCCACCGCCAAGCTATATGCATGCTCCTGTGACATTGGCGAAACATAGTCCAGGCGATCGAAGTAAGGCAAAGCCTGCAGATAGTTTTTATATTCTATCAGTTTTTCCGTGCCCCGATGCAAAAACCCGATATGTGGGTCAGCTTTTTCTATGGCCTCGCCATCCATCTCCAGAACCAACCTCAAAACCCCGTGTGCTGCGGGATGCTGCGGCCCAAAATTAAGGTTCATTGTTGTTTTTTTGCTATTTTTTTTCATGGCTTATCCACTGGATCTTCCTATGTTACAACATTGCTACATTTTGGCAAACTATTTGTATTGTTACATAATGATATTATTATTAATTTTATTAATTTTAGTATATATCAAATAAGCCTGCTGATTTTTGTTAAGCATTCGGTGGAATTTTCAGCCGACTAAGTCTAAGATTATTCCATTAAGCAGCATGAAGCCCTTTTTGGTTGTCTTGATGGATTGGCTGTCAGAGGCCACAAGCCCTTCTCTTTCTAGTTTTTTGACATTATGCATGTTGATCGATTCCTCCAGCATAGCGCCACTTTTTGCATAAAAATCTTGCTTATTGATGCCCTCCCTGAGGCGCATCCCCATCATAATATATTCAGTGATCAGCTCTTGCTGGCTGAGTGTTTTGATTATTTGTATGCCGCTGTTCTGCTTGATAACTTTTTGCAGCCAGTGTTCTGGTTTATATGCCATGGTGATGGCAAAATGTTTGCCGGCATATATCCTGCTATGTGCCCCTGGCCCAATGCCAATATAATCGCAGTAGCGCCAATATTGCAGATTGTGCTGGCATTCTTTGCCGGGCCTGGAGTGGTTCGAAACCTCATAGGCCGCCATCCCGACTGAATCCATGATTTCTTGCGTCAGACAAAAAAGATCTGCCCCCAGATCATCGCTCGGCATCTTGAGTTTTCCCTGCTTGTGATATTGATGAAACTTTGTCCCAGGCTCGATCGTGAGCTGATAAAGTGATATATGGTCCCTAACCAAATTCAGCGCATATCTGAGCTCCCGTTCCCACTGCTCTTTAGTTTGTCCCGGAGTGGCATAAATCAAGTCAAATGAATATCTGGAGAAAAATTTGGCCGCGATCTCGATAGCTTTTATGGCCTCTTTGCTGTTATGATTTCTTCCCAGGAGCTTTAGTCTGCTTGCCTCCAATGACTGTACTCCTACTGAAACTCTATTGATGCCGATATCGCTGAATTCCTTAAATTTTTTAGCATCAGCAGAATTTGGGTTGGCCTCTAGAGTGATTTCGGCATCGCTTTTTACTGTATAAAATCTATATATTGTTTTTATGATTTTTTCTGCTATTTTAGTTGGCATAGTGCTGGGGGTGCCACCACCGAAATATACGGTTTTGATAGGTCGATTGCCTATAAAGGACGTAAAATTACTGATTTCTTTTAGGTATGCATCTTCCCATTTTTGGTATTCTATTTTGTCACTTACATGGCTATTAAAATCGCAATATGGACATTTTGCAGTGCAGAATGGCCAATGTATATATATGCTGACTGCTGATGTGCCATGTTTCATTGGGCGCCTAGGTTTAAATGGAGTTAAATAGGGTTATTTTATATGAGCAAAGGACTAGCAGGCAAATTTATTGTTGCACTAACTTGCGCTCCGCAAGGATGGCTGAGAGCAGGACACGGATTTTTCTCAATAATGGAAGGAATGTTGAGCCTGCCGATAAAATTTCTGCAGGGCGGTTTCCAGTGGCTTGTGCAGGGCAAAACCCATCCAAATCTTTTCTCCGCAGCAAAAAGCAAGGTAACAAAAGGATGTAGCGAAATCAGAAACAACTGGATACAGTTATTAGAATTAGCGATGTTTGTGGGCATGCTGCTCATGTTTGCCATGCCGATATCTCTTATTCTTGGCTGCGGCATGGTTGTTGCCATGTGTTTTGTGGTGAGGGGTATTTTTCAGGTGCCTTGCCCAAAAGAAGTTTTATATGAGCAGCCGCCGCTAGGCACCGAGCAAAAGAAAACCCCAGGGTGTCTTGATCTGCTCAACAGTATCATATGCGCACCTGTCTCTTTGCTCCGGGGCATTGTAGAGCTTGTCTCAAGCTTGGTTTATGCAATCAAAGCAGCGCTATTCTATCTAGTTGCCAATAAATCCAGCTCTGAATATCACCAGTCTAGCGAAAACTGTATTAAATTTTCTGCTTATTATGCAATCAGCAGCTTGAATAAAATTATTAGCAGTGTCGCTGCGCTGTTGCTATTTTTGCCTATGAAGATATTGAGTTGGTTTGCGCCGGAGAGAGCTGAGCAGATTTTTGGCTTTTTTCAAGAAAGCAGCAAGTCTCTTGCTGAGGCAGCAAAGGCGAAAATTGCAGAGTCTCCTTCGGTTGGCTGCTGCAGCAGTGACACAAAGCAGGAGGCTGCTCAACATAAACAGTTTGCCGGCGATAGCGATAAAACATGTGCCGCTATGGATACGAATATATCTGAGACTAGCACCACTAGATCTTGTGGGTCAAAATGCGAAGAACAGCAATGGCAACTGCTCTGAGTCTTCCTCTGCTGAAGATACTGTGGATAAATGCCGTAATGTTAGTATTAGTAATGATAATGCGTGTTGCTTGGTTCGTTGACCGTTGTTTTAGCTAAATGGTATAGTTATATTTATCTTAGAGTGATGAGTGACATATGGCTGATATTTTAAGTGCTATTTATACTTTTGCTACCAAGATGCTGCAAGACACCGCAGAGCTTCGCGGCATTTTATTTAGCATAATTTCTGTTACAATTCCGCTTTTGCTGGCAGTGGCATATTTAACTTATTTTGAAAGAAAAATTATTGCGGCCATGCAGATCAGGCAGGGCCCCAGCTTGGTTGGGCCTTTTGGCCTATTGCAGCCTTTTGCAGATGCAATTAAATTAATGTCGAAGGAGAATATTATACCCGCTAAAGCTAATAAATTAATTTTTTTTAAAGCCCCGATATTAACTTTTGTTTTGGCGCTCATAGGCTGGGCAGTGATTCCTTTTGGTGCACATACCGAGATAAATGCAGCTGGCAATACGGTGATAATCCCCAAAGTTATTGCCAACATAAACCTAGGGGTTTTATATTTACTTGCTATTTCTTCCATGGGGGTTTATGGGATTATCATGGCGGGCTGGGCCAGCAATTCCAAATATGCCTTTCTCGGGGCGATTCGCTCTGCTGCACAGATGATTTCTTATGAAATCCCGATTGGTTTGATTATCATAGCCGTTTTGCTGATGGCTGGGTCGCTTAACCTGACTGATATTGTCCTTGCACAAGTTTCTATGCCCTGGTGGCAGAAGCTGCTGATGGTGCCTATGGCGGTGATTTTTTTTATATCAATTCTTGCCGAGACAAACCGACATCCATTTGATCTGCCAGAGGCTGAGTCAGAGCTGGTGGCGGGTTATAACGTTGAATATTCATCCATACCTTTCGCGCTATTTTTCTTGGGAGAATATGCAAATATGATCTTGATGAGCGCCGTGATGAGCATTCTGTTTTTGGGTGGGTGGTATCCGCCACTGGATATTGGTATTTTATATAAAATACCGGGCTTGTTTTGGTTGATCCTGAAAATTTGTTTTATTTTATTTATGTTTATTTGGGTGAGGGCCACTTTGCCGCGTTATCGTTATGATCAGCTGATGAGCCTGGGTTGGAAAATTTTCATCCCAATCACTTTATTTTCCGTAAGCATTATAGCTGGGCAAGCAGTATACTGGTAATTCCGGAAGCGGACCACCCTTGTTTGTTATGGAATTCCATCTGTCCTTATCCAGACTTTGAATCGATATTATTTCAATAGATCCGATAGGTTCATAACATAATACGTAGTAGTACTGTAAGTAATCATTCCAAACACTCTCTGCTGCACTATGGCTGTCCTTCCCAGTCCTCACGCAATTCAATATTCTTTTTGTAGCATTAAAATTTTCACCTCCATACTTCTTATTATATTCATCTTTTTTGAATGAGAAGAATTCATCCATATATGTTGTTTTGGGTACAGGGCGCTTAAATTTTTCACTCAACCTTGAAGTTATTGAACGAAGATCTTCTTTATATAATGAGCCACTATTGAATTCAGGATCGTGAATGCATTCAAAATACATTTGGAAATACCAAAAAGCATATCTAATATTTCTTTATATAATTCTTGCATGAATACTAATTATAATGTTTTTTACAAATATATATATAATATTTAAATTTTAATGTCAAGATTTTTATTGTTAATTATAATTCAGTTATTATTATTGTTTATGTATAGTAACTTTGAATTAGAAATTTAATTTGATAGTATATATTTTGTTATGTTTAGATATTTTCGCAGATTTTTTGTATTTTGTTTTTTGTTAGAGATAATCAAAGGGCTTGCTATTACCCTAAAAATAGCGATATTTAGACGCAAAGCCACCCTGCGTTATCCCTATCAGAAGGGCAAGATCAGCTCTCGTTTCAGAGGCGAGCATGCGCTCAGGCGCTATCCCAATGGAGAGGAACGCTGCATAGCTTGCAAGCTATGCGAGGCTATTTGTCCTGCACAGGCAATCACCATCGAGGCGGAGGAGCGCTCTGACGGCAGCAGGCGCACCACCAGATATGATATTGACATGACTAAATGTATTTATTGCGGCCTTTGCCAGGAGGCTTGCCCGGTTGATGCTATAGTTGAGGGGCCAAATTTCGAATATGCCACTGAGACACATGAAGAGTTGCTCTATGACAAGCAGAAGCTGCTGGAGAATGGAGATCGTTGGGAGAAGGAAATTGAATTGATGCTCAAGAAAAATGCAGATTGTTGCTAAATATTACCTCTGGACCAAGGCGTTCCATGTTATTTTTGTGATTTCATGGATGGCTGGTATGCTTTATTTACCAAGGCTTTATGTGTATCATGCTGAGACTGTCTTGGGATCAGAGATAGATGAAAAATTCCAGATTATGGAAAGAAGATTGTTGAGAATTATCATAAACCCTGCGATGATATTGTCGCTGCTTACTGGGCTGATTTTAATTGCAATCACCAAGGCTGGAGCGCCCGGGACTGGCCTGTGGATGCACATCAAGCTTTTGTTTGTGGTGGCTTTATTGCTAAACCATATGTTGCTTAGCTACTACAGGAAGCGGTTTGTTGCAGGCTTGAATAAAAAATCTGCAAATTTTTTCCGTTTCTTGAATGAAGCCGGTACTTTGTGTATGATTGTGATTGTCATAATGGTAATAGTGAGGCCTTTTTAATGTTTGGCTTGAATGGGATGAAAGCTTTGGTAATAGGGGCTACCGGAGGTATAGGAAGTGCTATTGCGCGTTCTTTGCATGCGCACGGGGCTGAGCTTGTGGTTTCGGGGAGAAATGAGCTGAGGCTTGTGGAGCTTGCCAAGGAGCTCGAAGGTAAGGCGCATCCAATCACTTGCGATATCGCCAAGATCAAAGAGGCTGAGCAGCTTGTAAAAACCGCGTATGAGTTGATGTCTGGGCTTGACGTATTGGTCTATTGCGCTGGTATAGTGCGAGACAAATTACTGCTGCGTATGTCTTATGAAGAGTGGCAGGAAGTGATCGATGCCAATGTTGCTGCCGCTTTTGTGGCAAATAAATGTGCCTGTGGGATAATGGTCAAGCGCAAATTCGGCCGCATTATCAATATTGGCTCGGTGGTTGGGGCGCTTGGCAATCCTGGACAGACAAACTATGCTGCTTCCAAAGCAGCAATGGTTGGCATGATTAAGAGCATAGCCAAGGAATACGCAACACGTGGCATCACTGCTAACTGTGTGGCGCCGGGTTTTATAGACACGCCAATGGTTGCAGGGCTCAGCAGCAAGCGCACGGAGGAGGCGCTGCGGCAAATACCCATGGGCCGCTATGGCAAGCCAGAAGAAGTGGCCTCTGTTGTTACGTTTTTGGCAAGCAGAGAATCTAGCTATCTCACTGGCCAAGCCATAAATGTTGATGGTGGCATAACGTAGTTTTTGGGTATGCCATGAAACATGAAAATCCGCCGGCTTAGCTCAATTGGTAGAGCAGGTGATTTGTAATCATCAGGTTGTGGGTTCAAGTCCTACAGCCGGCACCAATCCTCAAAAGAGGAAATTTTTCTGAACTCATTGAAAGACCAATTAAAGTTCAGTTTAACTTCCTTGTCTTTGAACTTAATCTCCGGGTAGCTCTTTTTTCTTTTTTGGACTCATGTGCAAAAAACAGGCGAGAAGATACTAACAAGTGTATTGCTTAGATTTAATTTATCAGATCGAGCCTTACTCATAGTATCTTCTTTAAGCTTTTTGTCAGAAATGAGTTTTTTACGATGATTTTTGTGGTCTTGCTTACAGATTTCATCATCTAATAACATGTTAGAAAGATTACTCAGCTTATCTTCAATTTCAGACTTTTTCGCTTTTAAAGTACCCATATAGTCGTTTTCGTTATCTCTGTTATCTAGCGATCGACTTTATGGGTGTTTTACAATTTGATTTATTAGTTGTTCGCTTTTTTGATGTGCAGATAATTCAGCAGTAACTTGTTTAATTACATCCTCTTCTTTAATCCACGTTTTCTTGTAAGGACATCCAGGTTTCAAGATAATTCCAGGCAGCCTTTTGCCATTTTTATAAGTTCTTTTTATCGTACTCGATATAACTGTTTTCTCGGTCACATCGCATTGATCATTTTCTTGAATAAGTGATCTTTATACCCCAGTTATTTGCCTTTTTATCCCAACCCAATCTTACTTCTTGGCATTGGCTAAATAGGTCTTTTGAAATAATTGGTGTGTAAATGTGAGGAAAACTTTGGTCTTGAGTCTTGCAATACATAACTCCGTAATAAAAAGGCTTTATTATTGAGTAGACATGTGATTTTGTAAGTGACTTTTGTTTGCCTCTAGAGTTGGGTAGCCTCCATTCGATACTTCACTTACGTAACTGAGCTAAAGAAAATCCTCTTGTCGCATAGTCTTCAAATAATCTCTGAATTAGAGAGGCACGTTGTTTGTCTACAACGATATTGGATCTTCCGTCAGAATCCTTAACATTAGGATAGCCCATATGAGCTGTGCTTATCCGTTCGCCGCTTTTTAGTTTTTACCGGATACTTTTTTATATTATCGTGCAAGCAGTCTGTATAGGATTGGGCTATGACTACACCCCACATCATTCTTTCATGAGACTTAGAGTCTCTATGAGCAATATACCCTTTGGTATTAAAATGGATTTCAATTTTGCCTTCTTGAATGAGTGCATCGAGAATGCGTACTTCTTTGTTTCTATGCTGTAATCTGCCTACTTTGTCAGCAACAACAGCTATGATTTCATTTTGATCTTTGGCAGAATCAATTATCTTTATGAATTGTTTGCGATCTCCACGTGTTGAAGATTTTGCCAAAGCTTATGTTTTGATGATCTCCAGATTTTTCTTTGAGCAGTATTTTTCTAACCGAGTTATTTGAGCATCAATAGGATTTCCGCTTTCCTGATCTTTAGATGAAACTCTTGTCAGAATTACGGCTTTTTTTGCTTTGCTCATTTTAAATTAATTCTCTTTTGTGGTTCTGAAATTAGGTTTTGGGCCTTTTTCTTAAATCCATTGCCCAATGGGATGATTTCATCTTTCGCTAAGCCTTCTTGGAAAAAACTTCTGATTTGATTTTTTGTTGACTTTTTACTGCTTAGTTCAAGTTTATCAGAAATGATTTGTCTTGCTTCATCATCTAGCAAATCTTCTATAACTTCACCGTCTGCAATGATTGCGCTAATTGTTATCGCTCTTTCATTCGCTAATCCGTATTCATCCATATATCTTTGTTTCTCCTCCTTTCTTTTAGCATTGCCGTCTAATACGAAGAGCATACTAAGGTTTTGCCCAACACTTAGTGCTACTAAAGCGCCAGAAATGCCTGCAGCAAGTCTAAGCAACAAGGCAAGATCTTCTATAACAAGCAGCTTTTTTGCATATCTTACAATGTAGTGTTTAGATTTTCCTTCAAGTACTATTAAATCCTTTGCGATATCAAACCTTGAAGGGGCAACTTATGCTATCGTCTAATATTATCTTAACATGAGTTAGTTTAAATGTCAAGGACTATGTTAAAGCTGGGTATTTTGATATTTAAAGCCGGATTTGTGATATCCTAGATTTTCGGAAACGGCGAGGGAGCATACGGATCCCGGTTCTTCATGATTATCATTTTCATGATTATCATTTTCACCTTCCGAATGAGAGCTTTCCCCCCCTAGCGTGGGGTAATCTTCGGAAAATTCCGAGAGATTTAATATGGAGGCCTGTTGGTCGGGAGTTATTGATATTCTGAGGGTACCTGAATTAGGGCCGAAGGTTGAATGCGCGCGGTTGTCGATTGGTTGGGGGTACAACTGGTTCCTGGTCGTTTTAGGAGAAATACAAACGACGGTAGGCACTGGCGAAGTGGCAAAAGAAGATTCGGCCAAATTGTTTTGTGAGATGCGCTCATAATGCTGGGGTATTTCACCGTCTATCTTCTTTAAGTGCGAGTCCAATCGGCTATACATACACTCTGCATGATCTCTGAGCATTCTTTCTTGGACATTAAATTTTTTAGCTATCCATCTGACGGCGACGACGCCTATTCCTGTCATGGCTGTGAATAAGACTGCCCCAAAGCCTGAAAATATGACGGAGGCGAGTCGGTCAGCGTATGAGAGTTCGGAATCGGTAAGGGAAGAAGCAACAGAAGGATGAGCGGGATCTGCATTATATGGATCAGGAAGTGTAGGTGATAAAGGATATGTGTTGTTTTGCATGTTATTTATTATGGGTTGTTAATTATGAATTGTCAATTATGGGTTGTTAATTATGAATTGTCAATTATTTTGGTTTTCTTGTATTTATAAGTTTAATCTATCGAGCAAAGGCTGAAAATAACTTGTTTTTCTTGGGTATTCATTTACAAAAGATCTGTATCTGGCAACTTTTATATCTAAATAATCATCGTTTAATGACGAAGCGTCCATGACTGAATCTGTAAGTGCATCCGTTCTATTGGCTACAATAAATGTTTGCTCAAGCCACTTTGATTCGATCATGTAATGACCGTGTGTTGTATAAGCTAGTGTATGGCTACCTTTTACAATTTCTGGAAAGCTCTATTAATTTCTGCTGAGCAGCAGCGTGTAAATTTGAAGCAGACTCGTCAAGAAAAACAAGATTGGCCTCTTGTTTTCTCGCATAACTCTAAACTGAGTGAAAAACATGAATGCAAAAAATCTTTCAAAACCCAAAGATCTATCATTTACATCGAGCATTCTTATTCCATCTTTGATCTGAAATTTGATATAAATGTCTTGCTCATTGGTCTTTATGATTGCAACATTAGCATCACGTTTTTCTTCCTGACGAGCTCCATAAGATATATTTATTTCTTCTCCTCTTATATCTTCTCAAAAGATTTCATTCCAGCCTCCAAAAACAAACCCTGTTACAACAGAACTAGTTCTATCTATTACATGCTGAATTTTGTGTTTATCATCACCAGTGTTCCAGATATTCAAAAAATCCAGCCAAGCGACAATCTTGTCTTCGCTTCGAGCTCTTCTTACAATTGATTCTTCAATGGTATGACCCTCAAAATTGAGAATATCTTGAAAGGTGCTTCGATAAAATTTACTTACATTATACCGCGCTCTTTGGTGAGAAGAATTCGATTTGGGAAATCGAATATAAATGTAAGGAAATATGCGATATCAGGAGTAAAGCGGTATATTATATCCCGTATTTTGGTTCGTTCTTCTGTACTGGGCTCACTCCATTTTTGCTATCTTCCAGCTTTGATTTTCACATTATTTCTTAGCTCGAGATAGCTTTTTACAAAATCATCATTCTTAAATCTCTATTGCTGTTCAAAAGTTACTTCTTCATCAAAGCTATCCGGATCAATTACGATATTATGCTTAGCTTTTAGTGCTTTTATGATTTTCTCTTTTTCGCCATCTTCTAATCTTGCAGTAGCAGTTACAGAAATATCTCCATTAGAATTAGAAATAAGATGCCGCAGAGCCCTCTCTTTAAACGGAACTCCAGATTCATCCTCTCCTCCAACCAGTTTGCTTGTTGCTTGATCTGGCGAAAAGCTATCAATAGCTTCTAGTACTGTTGTCTTGCCACTTTTATTTAATCCTACAAAAGCAAACTTTTCCATTTGGACTGAACCTTGCTGTTGTGTCCTTAATGCCCTTAAAATTTTGTATTCTTAAACTTGAGTAATACATGCCGCTCACATTTTTAATAATTACTGATTTCTAATTTGTTCAAATTATAAAATATTTGATTGATTCATAAAGACCATTCGTAATTGAGCGACTTATGGAACGGGACTTGTCATGACTGCTAGCAGGAATTCCCTAAGACATGTTCTAATAAATTCCTCTAGGGAGCGCCATAAACCCGCTATTCGCTTTCTAAATTATGAGCTTGGCTTATAGCTTGCACTTTGTGTTGAGCAAAATTAATAAATCAAATTTCAGACTCATATATTTTCCTTTTTAAATTAATAAAACAAGTGATTTACTGCTGATCAGAAGCTTTAATAGTTAACGCAAATTTTTGGCTATTATTGAAGTCCTTAGCGCTTGACTTTATACATTATTTTGGTTATTTAAGGTAACTGTGTCAAAAAAACACTATTAAGCCTTATTTCCAATTTATTTTTAATCTTTTGTTAATCTCTCACTATCTATACTTAATTTAATAGTAAAGATATTAATTTTTACTTATGCGTACCCAGATTAATAAAGATAAACAAAAGCGGCTGCTTGATTGTGCTGCATCTGGGAATCAGGAGGAGTTAGTGAGATTGCTGGATGCAGGGCAGGTAGATCCAAATATGCTTGTAATGCAAAGCTCTGGAGAGAGCTATAATCCACTGCATGCAGCGGTTGAAAATGGTCATATTGAAATAGTAAAAATATTAATTTAAAAGGACGCAAATCCCTTAGTCGAATGCAAATATACAGAGAGCCGCAGCCGCTCGTTTAGCTCCGGGTATCCTAATAATAAAAATTTTAACGCCACGGATATTGCCTTGTTTAATGGCAACTTATCAATGCTTAGAGTCTTGCTTAGGTCTCCCTGGATTTATAAAGCCAGCCTTCTTCCAAAGGCTGATGAGGCTATTGATATGAAGCGTTACCCTCCATCTTCAGCGCAATATGATCTTGTGAAGGTTGAATTAGAACTGTATGGAGAAATATTAAGTCTGCCAGACAAATTAGCTCATGTATCCGTAGGCGAGGTGACCGCAAAAAGACAGTTGATTGCAAACATGCTTGGGCGTCTTTTGTCGCGCTTCGGGCTCTCCAAGCCATCGCCAGAAGCAGAGAAAGAGTTGACAGATACTTGTGTAACTCTATATTGTCATTGCTTAAAAAATGCAGCTCCTCTTAGCAAGAATGTTAAGGCACGCTCTCTTGCAGCGCTGGATGAGATTGCTAAGTATGCAGCTGAGTATAATGATGATGCATTGAATGCAAAGATGCAAAATGCATTGTCGTTGATCACTGGGAATAAGTTTAGACGATTATTGTCTGCCGACGGAATATCTAATGAGTTAAAAAGTTATGTGCTTATGCTGGAAGCAACACCTCATCATTATGATCTGCGTCAGCGTACCCCTGTTCTTCCCGGTCCTAGCCAAGATGCAGGTAGCATGGCTCATTTTGCATCTAAGGCCTCGGGCGATAAGAAGCCTAAGCTTAGTATAGGCAGATTTAAAGCTACCTCTGCTACATCGAAGCGTCATCTAAAAAAGAAGATTATAAAGGGCAAGAGCGGAGTTTCGGATTCAGAAAAAGATGCGGCATTAGAATTCATAGCACAACAAAACATTGAAGATTATATGCTGTCTTGCCAAAGTGCTTCAACTAAAGGCATTGGCATAAATAAGCTTGTTAACTTTCCTAAGACAGAATATTTGAGGGTTCTGGGCAATACTGAGGCAGCGATTAATGCCCTCAAAAATGCATTTGAGGAGCGAGAAGGGGACCGAGAAGGACCTCATCTTGAGCTAGGGGAGAAGATATTATTAAAAGCCTTAAACCAGCAATTGCAGTATTACTTGGTTGTTTTTCTCCATGCTTTGCCTGTGGCAGAAGATCTAGGTAAAGAAATAGCCATAAATGAAGAACAAAGACTGGCCTTAGCAAAACGCACTATAGATTTGATAGTTTGCCTTGATAGAGTAGATGAGAAGCACAATAGATCAATAATACCACAGATTTTTACTGCCTTTAGAGGAGAGGGTGCCTTAGAGAAGGCGTGAGATGTGCTGGGGTATCTTCATAACAAATGGAAAAGTTATGGAAGGCGAGAAGGGGGCAATGCTCTGTTTCCGGAGGTGGAGGTGGGTATAGATTCCCGGAAGGGAGTGGCAAGCACTGTCAAGAAAAAATATTCTAGTATATTTAAAGTGCCGTGTTGTAAGGATAAAAATACTGATAGTCAAATTCCCATTGTGTCTGCGATAAGCGAATTATCGGTCCACTACGCTAAGCTAGGTGCGTCTGATAAGGCTAAGAAGATCTCTGCAGAAATTTTGAAGATGATGTATGATATGAGGGCCTATGATGATTTGGATGAGGCAATAGATAAAATAGATGCAGAAGGAAAACCACATAGCACTGCAATCAGGATAGAACTCGAAGCATTAAAGGCAAGTATAGCAAAGAATGATATTCCAAATCGACTTAATTCTCTAAGTTCTGAAACTACTGCCTTGCTAAAGGCTTTAGAATCTCCACCTATCGCAGTTCAAGACATTAAAAATTTATCGAAAGAGCCAAGGAAACTCAGGGGCACTTGTCAAGAATGTGTTAATTATATCAAAGAAGAATTAGCTGATGATCAGCGGCATGCGAAGCTAATGGAGCGTGCGCGGAAGATAGAAAAATCTTTGGAGATAATAGACAAAAGTGAACTTAGAATAGAATTTATTGAATATTGCATAGATAAATTGCAAAAGATAAAGGCAGAACAAAGCCTTCCAGAAAAGAGAGGTAAATCTTTGCGAGCCCCATTTCTGGTTGCAGGCAAGGGGAGAAAGAAGAGCTTTTCTGATATGGAAGAGTCTGCTGGGCAAATGTCCAGACAAATTAGTACTGCAGAACTTTCCGCAGAGGAATATGAGGAATGCTACTTATTTAGCCCAACAGAAACAGGGCTTAGTTTAGGCAGTTTATTTGATCTCAAGTGTATTGTTGAGGAAACTGAAGAGCTACGGGAACATAAAACACCGGAAGAATTATATGCAAAATCTGCTGTGGCACCCTCGAGGTTTCAGCTGATAGCTCCTAAAGACGGCCATGCTCGTACCATATGGAAGAAACGCGCGGAAATGCATGCAGGAGAATTGCAGAAGATAAAGGGGTCGCAGGAGGGGCCATTGCCCTGGGTTGACAAGACAGCAGCGTCTCCCTCTGCAGCAAAACAAACAAAATATAAGTGATCAAGGTATGTTGCGGTGGGCAAGATTTTGCATAGCTGTGTGTCCTGATAATGGGTGGAATAATCTAATTATAAGAATAAGAGCCAATGCTTTGCCGGCTTCTGATAAACAAGCTGTCTGCTAAATTAGTTTGGATTGACCGATTGAGCTAGCTATTTTATTTGCGAACCCGAGCTCTGTTTGAAGTAGCAAGCAACGTCTGACTTTAAATATCGCTAATTATTTTTCCTAGACGGCTAAATTTTAAGAAAAAATGATATGTATTTGGATTGATATTATTTTATGAGTCAGGCCGCGATTGCTTTGCTTTTTATAGGCGGGGTCTGTAATTAGCTATACTTTTGCTTCTTTAAGCTTAAAAATAAATATCCCTGATAATTTATTCAAGTTCATGGTCTAAGCTGTATTCAGGTTTTGTTTCTCACTGGTCCTATCTATTGTAACTTCTTAGTGACAGGTGGGTCATTTGGGTGGGATTATCCTTCTTTGTTTCATTCAGTTTTCTACTCGCTATAGTAGTATTATTCTTGTTAACTAAACTGAAAGAATTCTTAATTTTGCTCCAGAGTTTGGAGGGCTAAACTCGCTCGAAATCTCATCAGCTGTTTAATCTGCTGCTTTGTCCGGATATCTACCTTTCTTGATTCATTGACCAGCAGGTTAGTTTGGGCGTTGTATTATATACTACTATAAATTGAACAAAAGCTTAGCTCAAGCGGAGACTCCCCAATCAGATATATAGCTTAGGCAGCATAGCTATATTATAAATATTATAATTAGACTAACTCCTAAATATTTTTCACGAGGATATCTCATCACTTGAATAAGGTTCCTATGCCCTCTCCGACTGCTTTGGAGAACTAGGCACCTTATTATTGTCACATGATAATGCAGATAATGCATTTTCTAGTTAGTCTATTCCTGGTTCCTTCGGCTGCTGCGTAGTAGCTGCTTCTGCAGATTCTGCGGAGATAATAGTTTCTGGGCAAATCTGAGGCTTATTTATAGAATTTATAAAATAATCTTCTAGCGATACGTGCAACAAACGATGACCTTGCTCTGCATTTGTTTTTAATGAGTTGTAATAAACATGAAGTACTTTTTTGACTTCAGAATTTACATCACTCTTATCTAATTTCAATGCGATACATATATAAGAATTACAATTTATTATGTCCTCTACAGCTCCAGCGATCAAGTCATCTTCAATTCTTGCAGTTATCTCTGGTTCTTCTTGTACAAGAGATTTTAAGATAGACATCTTGTGCAGCCAGTTTTCAGGCATAGGTATGTACCGCTTATCCCCAATCTTTACTAGTAAATCAAAGTAGCCTTCTAAAATTTTAATTTTTTGTTCTTTAGTAAGAGGCATTTTTAAGGTCCTGTATATTAAATTTATTATATATAATAATCAATACATTAGGTATTATCAATCCATTAATTATTATTTAAGAGCAAATGAAACTTGCCTCTATCTTGCCTATCAGATTTTTTTGCTATATGATAGCAGTGGCTTTGGCCCCTTCGTCTAGCGGTTAGGACATCACCCTTTCACGGTGAAAACACGGGTTCGATTCCCGTAGGGGTCACTCAAATTTGATCGAGAATTCTAATATAGATATATCTTCTGGTATATCCGAACTACTAGGCTTCCTGTGGCTCTTCTGGTATATCCATGTTGTTATTTTTTTCTGGGCCAGCAAAGGAAGATTTTTTTGATGGTCTCATATTATCATCTTCATCCTTATCGATTTTTTCTCCAGCAAGCAGACGCTTCATTTCATCTCCGGTCAGGGTCTCGTATTTCAGCAGGGCCTGAGCCAGCTTATGCAGATCTTCTATATTTTCAGCCAGCATCTTTCTAGCATTTTCATATCCTGCCATCACTATTATTTTAATTTCATTATCAATCTTATTCTGCACATCATCTGATGTGCCCTGCCCCTCTGCTTTGTGCAACGCGGTGCTGTTTTCTTCGCTGCCATAGTATAGCGGCCCTATTTTTTCGCTCATGCCCCATTTCATAACCATTGATTTAGCCAGCTCGGTAGCTTGTTTGATATCAGAGGACGCTCCGCTTGTCACTTTATCAGGGCCAAAGATTATTTCCTCTGCCAGGCGCCCTCCCATAGCAACCGTTATATCAGCTATGATCTGTTCCCTAGTAACCGATACTTTGTCATCCTCAGGCAGGCGCATAACCAGCCCCAGCGCATGCCCACGCGGGATGATGGTGGCTTTATAGACCGGGTCTGAGCCCTTGATATTAAGTGCAATGAGCGCATGTCCTGCCTCGTGATAGGCAGTCAGCTTTCGCTCCTCTTCTTTCATGGTGAGGGATTTTCTTTCCGCGCCCATCATTACTTTATCCTTGGCGTGCTCCAGCTCTTCCATGGTCACCACTTTTTTATCTTTTCTCGCTGCCACGAGCGCTGCTTCATTGATTAGGTTGGCCAAATCAGCCCCGGAAAATCCTGGAGTTGCCCTGGCTATATTACGCAGCACGACATTAGGGGCTAGGGATATATTTCGTGCATGCACATTCAATATCTCGTCTCTGCCTTTTATGTCAGGCATGGGCACGTGTATTCTTCTGTCGAACCTGCCAGGCCGCAGCAGCGCGCTATCCAGCACGTCCGGTCTGTTGGTTGCAGCGATTATTATCACCCCCTCATTTGTCTCGAAGCCATCCATCTCAACTAGTAGTTGGTTCAGCGTTTGCTCTCTTTCGTCGTTTCCTCCACCGACTCCAGATCCACGGTGCCTACCCACTGCATCTATCTCATCGATAAATATTATGCACGGGGCATGTTTTTTGCCCTGCTCGAACATATCGCGCACTCTGCTCGCACCGACTCCCACAAACATCTCGACGAAATCCGAACCCGAAATACTAAAGAAAGGAACTTTTGCTTCTCCTGCGATTGCCTTGGCCAGCAAAGTTTTTCCTGTGCCCGGGCCGCCAATCAACAGGCATCCTTTTGGGATCTTGCCCCCTAATGCCTGAAACTTCGCGGGATTCTTCAAAAAATCTACTACCTCGCCCAGCTCTTCCTTTGCTTCCCCTATGCCCGCCACATCTTTAAAAGTTACCTTGACTGAGCTTTCGGCATACATTTTAATTTTGGACCTGCCAAAACCTAGGGCTTTATTGCCACCAACCTGGGCTTGCTTTAAGAAAAATATCCACACACCCACCAGCAGCAAGAGCGGCAGCCATGAAATCAGTATACTAACTATAATGCCGAATAATGATTCGTTCGAGCCTACATTTATCTGGACTTTATTTGCTCGCAAGGTGTCTACAAGATTGCCATACTGCATTGCATTGGTCTTGAAGCCCGACCCATCCGTCATCAATCCTTTTATTTCCCGGCCCTGGATCGTTACTTTTGATATCTGACCAGACTCTACTGCATCTAGAAAATCAGAAAATGCCAAATTTACGTTGTTTCTATAATATATTCTGCCGCTGAAATAATCATAAATAAGCATAGATCCTAAAAAAATAGCAATCCATATAACGATTTTTTGTATAAAATTTTTCATTTTCTTTCCCTTTGCTCTTTATTATTCCTTGACAGTCTTTTATATTCCATGCCACCTATTAAACCTATATAGGAGTAAAGAATTTACTAACCGATTTAGATTTACTATCCGCATCCTCTCATAAGATATTTAGCTTCTATTTATTATTTATGTATCTATCGTAGGATTTTTTTCAAGTGCATAAGCTCAACCTCGTTCCTAGCTTATTCCAGTGCATTGCTTAATTCCATCAGTGCTGATCCAGTGGTTATAATTTTTGCTTTGCTCGGAAGACCTGTTACCCAGAATCCCTCGCTTTCCTCATCAACTATCTCTACTGGACAAAATAAAACTTTATCCTCATCACTGATTATTTTAACCCCAATTGCACCTTGCTGGCTTAAGGATAAGGCAGAGGCAGGTATTAGGTGGGATAATTTTATGCTGCTTGGAATAGTGACCTGGGCAGTGATGCCTAATATATTATTATTTTCGATGCCGGCGAGAGAAGACTCGATTTCTACTAAAAAAGTCCTGGTATCATTGCTGGCAACGGTTCCAATAAAGCTTACCATCCCTTCTGTTTTAACTCCGTTGGCGAGCTCAATGGTGGCTTTCTGGCCCAGCTTGATGTCCTGCACTTCTTTTGCCGAAGCATGTGCTACTGCTAAAAATGTGCTCTGCCCAATTATATTGGATATTAAGGTTGAATTTGCATGTATCAGACTCCCTTCCTTGACCAATATTTTATCAATCAATCCATCGCAAGGTGCATAAACAGTGGTGTTGTTCATTTCAATCTCTGCCTGCTTTAGGTTTTTGATTGCAGATTTCAAACTAGCATCGCTTGCCATGATTTCCAGGTCAGTTATATATTCTTCTTCATGCAGGTTTTTGTTTTTACTGTGTTCCAGCTGGGCATGCTCTAAGCCAGCCAGCGCTGTCTGCAGTGTTTCCTCTTGCGCTTTTGGGTCTATATTAAGTATTGGGTCGCCTTTGCTGATTTTGCTACCTTCTTTTGCTGCGATGTTTATGACCCTGCCTGAGCCTTCGGCAAATATTTTGATTTTTTTGGTGGGCTCTGTAAAGCCGCTCAGAGTTATTTTTATTGAGTGCATCTCTCCTTGGATTTCCTCTATTTTTGGCTGCATGATGTGCTGATCTTGAAGATCGGAGCGATCTGTTTCATTTCCTTTTTTGAAGATCCAGATTATGAGCAGCAGCGCCAGCAAGGCCAGTGGCAGAATATATTTTTTTTCAAACCTGAGGAGTTTCATGTGGTTCTAGCGAAATATAATTATCGAACTCAACTATAGGCCACCTAAATATTTTTATCAATATTCATCTTGCGCTTGATCTGTGCATGTATATTGCTATTTTAAATTATAGCCTTAACCAAGATGAAAAATGTTTATGCCCAGTATTTTCGATATTATTAAGAAGTTATTAGTTTTCTTGTCCGTGTTTGCTTGCGGCACGCTGATTGGGATGCTGTTCTTTGAGTCTCTCGGTGCTATTGCCTTGGGCGTCGGTCTTGCTGTTCTTGTCACTGCTGTCTTTTATGGTTATGGCTTTATAAAAAATATTATCAACGGAGAGTCTGAGCCGGAACGCCAAAAAGGCCGCGACAAAAGCGGAGGTTTGCTGAATAAGCTTGGAAAGTTCGCTTTTGGCCAGGATCCCAAGACTAAGGCCCTTGATAATTTGAGAAACAATATCGCAGATACGAAAAAGAGCACTGTTCGTATTTTGAAGGATCAGGCAAAAAGAATCTATGAGGAGCATGAAAAAGACTTTAAGCAAAACAAAGCAGAATTTTCCGCTATATTTTGGAGTGCCTGTCAAGATAAAGAGAGCTGGAAGGGGAAAATATGTAGGTTGCTGCCTAATCGGTTGAGGCTGGGGTTTTGCTTTGATAAAAAACATAAAGATTTTTTGGCGAAATGGAAAGACCTACGCAAAATTTTCTTGAGGGAGCTTAAGCTTTATTTAGACACCAAGCAAAAGACAATAATCATGGAGGTGGATAGCGAGCTAGAAAAACTTTATCATAGCAAGGAGGTGGAACTTCAGTCTAAGCGAGCTAGATCTAGTTCAGGCAGCTCCTCTGGCCAGGAGGAAAGTGTGGCAGATGTTTATGCTGATAGTCTTCGTGATACTGCTCTATCTATAATCGGTGGGCCTAAATGTTCAAAGCTATTTGATGATAAAGAATCTAAAGCAGATTTTAGAAACCGCATAAGAGAAGCTTGTAGGGGTATTATTGCTGAGTTGAAAGAATCTTATGGTGCTATTGAACCAGAAAAAGTTCGATTAGAGTTCAAGCCTGTCTTGGAAAGCAGCTCGGTTATGAATTATTTCAAAAACCTCAGAAAAGCTGATAATACACAAGTTAATGTTCCTGGCCGTAGCTTTGTTACAGCGAAAGCTATGCCAAATTGCAGTGGCCGTGCTGCTGTCAAAAGCTAATTTAGTCACTTAGTTTGATGCTGGGTGATGCTGTGTGTCGCCTTATCTCATATCCCTTTAAAGTCAATTCTTGGGTCAACTATTGCATATAATATGTCATTAATCATATTAATTATTAAAGCTATGAGCGTAGATATAAATAAAATCCCAAATATTATGGGGTAATCTCGATTCATCACTGCCTCGAAACTCAAAAGACCTATGCCATCTAAAGAAAAGATTGTTTCTATAAGCAATGATCCACTCAACAGGGTTCTTGAGAGCATTTCTGAAAAAGTCGCAATAACTACTAGTATTGCATTGCGGAAAGCGTGTCTATAAAGTATTTGTTTTTGGTTTAGGCCTTTACTTCTTGCAGTGATTATATACTGCTTGCTGATTTCTTCCATGAAGGAATTTTTGCATAACATAGCCAATATAACCACGCCACTGACTGAATATGAAATCACTGGCAGGGTGATATGGTGAAGCAAATCAAATATTTTTCCTATGCCAGACAACTCTTCCCAATTATTAGATACTAGGCCCCTCAGAGGAAATATATGTAGGGTGCTGGCGAATATAATCAGCAATAATATGGCCAGAATAAACCCTGGTACTGCATATAGCAAACTTATTATGATACTGGTACATGCATCGAATTTAGAACCATTCCGCATTGCTTTCATGATGCCTAGAGGAATAGAGAGAAGATAAACAATAATCGTGCTCAATATTCCCAAAGACAGCGACACCGGGAGTTTTTCTTTTATCAGGGCGGTTACTTTTTTGTCGAGGAAGAAACTATTACCGAAATCTAGCCTTGCGTAGCTGCGAATCATTAGCCAAAAACGCTCCATTATTGGCCTGTCAAAGCCATAGCTTTTTTCTATTTCCTTTAATATGGCCTGGTTATCTGCTATATTTGCATGATTTGGCATGTTGATGACCTCCGAGCGGCCACCAAGTATATTTTCAGATGCCCCTAGGGTTAGATTATGAATCATCTGCTCCACCGGCCCTCCTGGTGCTGATTGGACAATAATGAAATTTAAGACCATGATGCCAAGCAGGGTAGGAAGCACCAGCAGTGTCCTATAAGCAATATATTTTAACATACTTTTTTGGATTTACTGATGTAATTTAGCATAATTTAGCATAAATTTGCTTTTATTAGGAGAATTTAATGAGATTAATGTGCATCACTACAAATCCGGAGTTAGCTGAAAAACTAGCCCATTTTTAAGCATAATCAAACAGGAATTGGCTGTATTTATTAATATTTTAAATATAGATGATATTTTCAATATTTGTCAGGTTGTTGATGCGTAGATCAACAAAGTTGCTGTTGATGAGGCGGTGCTAGTAGCCAAAGTAGCAGATAGCTTGATAGCGAAGGCATTACAAATACTCAAGCCTTATTGCTGTGGTATCATTATTTTTCTATCAGCTGAGGAAGGGGATAAGGGACTTGTTGATTGGATAAATGAGATATACGGAGTATGATTTATTCATCTAAATCGGTCACATCCTCTTCCGCAATAACTTTTTCTACCTTAAATTTGGCATTATCCAGAATTTGTTTACAATCCTTTTTTAGTTTGTTGCCATGTGTGAACAATTTTATTTTTTCTTCCAAAGGCATCGTCTCGTCTTCTAATTTCTGTATAATTTCTTCTAGCTCCTTGATGCCTTGTTCGAATGTTATTTTTTTCATGTGATATAATGGTATAATAATATAAGGTGTTACTGAAGGTTGATTATGTTTGATTTTTTGAATCAAAAGCAAGCTAAAATTTATTGCCCTGCCAAAACTGCAACTCAGTCTGGCAAGCGAAACACCAAATCTTGGCTCTTAGAATTCGAGCAAGAGAGCAGCAGATTTGAAGAGCCTATTATGGGTTGGACTGCATCTCGAGATACTGTTCAGCAGCTGAGGTTGTCATTTGCTAGCCTAGAGGCAGCAATAAGTTATGCAAAACAAAATAGCATAAATTACCAGCTAATACAACCAAAACAAAATAAGCTCGTTAAAGAAAGTCATATAAAAATTTTGTAGATGGTCAGTTTTGATTTATTATATATACTGTGTTTAAATTTTAGGTAGAAAATTGCGCTTTGTTGATGAAGCAAAGATTTTTGTCAAAGCCGGCAGTGGCGGTAATGGCTGCGTTAGCTTCAGGCGAGAAAAATTTATCGAGTTTGGCGGCCCTGACGGCGGAAATGGCGGCAGGGGAGGGGATTTGATCGTTAAATCAGAGTCCAACCTCAATACCTTGGTGGATTTTCGTTACCAGAGGCATTACCACGCTAAAAGAGGAGGGGATGGCAGCGGCAAAAACAAATCTGGTGCCAGTGGCGATAGCTTGACAATTAAAGTGCCAGTTGGCACGCAAATTTTTGCTGAAGACGTGCTTTTGGCGGATTTGAGCGGCCCTACCAGCGAATTTTTGCTTGCTAAAGGCGGTAGCGGCGGACTGGGGAATACTAATTTTAAATCCTCTGTTATGAAAACACCGCGCAAGGCAACCAAGGGTCAGCCTGGCGAGTCCTTATGGGTTAACTTAAAACTAAAATTGCTCTCTGATGTTGGGCTGATAGGGATGCCGAATTCCGGCAAATCAACTTTTCTTGCTGCTTGCACCAGAGCTAAACCCAAAATAGCTGCATATCCTTTTAGCACTCTAACGCCCAAGCTTGGAGTGGCCAATGACTTTGTCATAGCTGATATTCCGGGGCTAATCACCGGCGCTTCTCTTGGAGTTGGCCTGGGGCATAAATTTTTGCAGCATATAGAGCGCTGTAATGTAATGCTTCATTTGATTGACTCCACCCAAGAAGATGTAGTGCAGGCCTATCTGATCATTCACAATGAGCTGCTGCAATATAATAAAGCGCTGCTTGACAAACCTGAAATTATTGCCCTGAATAAATGCGATCTTCTGTCGAGACATGACATCCAGCAGAAGGTCATGGCGCTGGAGCATTATGCCGGCAAAAAAATCTATAAGATTTCTGGCACCAAACGAGAGGGAATAGAGGAATTATTGCAGAAAGTTAACTCAATAATCTCCCACAAAGCTACCTCTAATAAAAGTCAGTCAGACCAGCCTTATGTTCCTCGGGGAGTATATTCTTAAATCATTAAACTTCCAACTCCTTAAAATTTATATCGCTGCTGTCTCTAACTTGAATTTTTCTAATGCAGAGACCAGGGAATCTTTTAGTGCTGCTATCATTTGCTCAGTATGCAGGGGGGTTGGGGTAATCCGCAATCTTTCTGTGCCTCTGGGCACGGTCGGATAATTTATATATTGGATAAAAATTTTGTGGTGCTCTAATAAATCCTCCGAGATTCTCCGGCATATCACTGGATCACCGATTATCACCGGGATGATGTGAGTTAAGGTTGGTTTAATCGGAATAGCAGCATCCATGAGGGCAGATTTTACTTGTACAACCACTTTTTTTTGCTGGGTTCTTTCTGTTTGGCTGGTTTTTAAATGCTCTATGCTGCTTCTTGCTGCAGCTGCCAGCGATGGGGGCAGGGCGGTAGTGAATATGAAGCTTGAGCTGTAGCTGCGCACCACGTCTATAATTACCTCTGATGATGCAATATATCCTCCCATCGCTCCAAATGCTTTAGCTAGGGTACCCTGTATTATCGTGATTTTGCCTGCCAGCTGCATCTGCTCGCTGATGCCCCCCCCTCTTGGGCCGTAGATTCCCGCTGAATGCACCTCATCTATCATGGTGATTGCCTGATATTTTTCCGCTAAATCGCAGATTTCCTTCACCGGAGATATATCTCCATCCATGGAATATACTGATTCAAACACAATAATTTTAGGTCGGTTTATGTCAACTTGTTGCAGCAGTTGCTCCAGGTGTTTCGAGTCGTTGTGGCGAAAAATAAATTTGTCTCTTCGGCCGATTTTGATCCCTTCGATTATGGATGCGTGGTTATATTCATCAGAGAAAATCGCCATCTCCGGCATGACTGCTGCAAGCGCACTCAAGGTAGAGTAATTGGCCATATAGCCACAGACAAACGCCAATGCTTTGGGTTTTTGGTGCAGGTCTGCTATTGATTCTTCCAGCCTTACCACCTCGTCATTG
Organism: Rickettsiales bacterium; assembly: GCA_014132315.1. GTDB lineage: Bacteria > Pseudomonadota > Alphaproteobacteria > Rickettsiales > BLZN01 > BLZN01. Next base: position 60,933 of record BLZN01000136.1, read on the forward strand.
GTGCCTGATATATTTCTCGTGCCGCCAGACCCAACGCCCATTTTGCTTGCTGCAGCGCGCATTGCCTCTATCACTTGGGGCTGTTGTCCCATGCCAAGATAATCGTTGCTGCACCATATTGTGATTTTTTCTTGCTGCTCGGTTGTGATCGCGGTCGGAAATTGCCCTGCTATGCGAGTAAGCGTAGTAAAATTCCTATATCTTCCTTCTGATTTTACCGTGTCTATTGCTTGTCTGAATATTTTGTCGTAATCTATCACGGCTTAGTAATATAATATTTATTGCTAGGTTTAACATTTTGTGTTGCGAAATTCAATATAATAATGCTAAAGCTTGTATATACAGGGCATCAGACCTAGTCAGAGACCTAGAATTATAGTGATTTGATTATTATTTGTTAGAGTATACAAAGAGTTCTGTGGTCTACAATATAATAAAATATGAAAAATTAAAATTTTTAAGGTGAGTTAAAATATTAGCCATAGTATATCTAGATAATACTATATATCCTAAGCTTTAAAGGTGCCGAATAAGAAAAAATATATAAGTAGAGTTCTGCTGAAAGTGATAATGTTGATATATATCTTTCATATTGATGGATCTGAACCGTGTTACGCTATTACAACATTGCAAATATGGACCAGAAATGTTCATTAGAACATCTTTTGCATGTACTTTGGTTTCACTATTTCTAACTATTTTTATAGTTTTTGCTTTTTTAGGTAAAACTATCGAGTTTTTTAGCCAAGTTTCGCCAGCAAATTTTTTCCTGTGCCTGGAGTGGAGTCCCTACGACTATAACAAATTTGGATTTCTGCCTCTTCTTGTAGGCACGCTAATGATCACTTTTATTGCACTTCTGTTTGCCACGCCCATCGCTGCTCTATCGGCGATTTACTTGGCTGAGTATTCAAAATTTAGCGGCGTTTTGAGGTATATAATTGAGTTATTTGCGGGGATACCAACCATTGTTTATGGATATTTTGCCGTCATAAGCATAGCCCCTTTGCTTCATAAAAGCGCCGCTTATTTCGGCTGGAAGATTGCTTATGAAAGCTCCTTGGTTGCTGGCATGGCAATGGGAATTATGGTGCTGCCGCTCGTGATTTCTCTGTTTTATAGCGCACTAAAAGCGATACCCGAAGAATTAAAGCTAGGATCAATGGCCCTAGGAGCCACAAAGGCTGAGACCATAAGAAATATCGTGATACCCACAGCTATGCCCGGTATTATCAGCGCGATCTTGCTCGCTTTTTCGCGTGTCCTTGGTGAGACCATCATAGCAGTTATGGCGGCTGGTCTTGCAGCTCATATCACTCTGAATCCTTTGATGAGCAATAGCACCATAACTGTGCAAATCATCCGACTTTTATTGGGTGATCAGAGCTTTGATAGCGTGCAGACTTTGGTTGCCTATGCGCTTGGTTTGATGTTATTTATTGTGATTTTGGCTTTAAACTTTTTTGCGCTATCTATTAAAACCAAGCTGGATTAATTTAGATGTATATTTCTAACAACTGCACATTGTCGAAACTCATTGCTGCAATCAACGCAGGTGAGGTGGTTGTTTTGCCTACTGATACCATTTATGCGCTTGCTGCAGATGCCAGTAACAAAAAAGCAATTGACAAAATATATCGAATTAAACGGAGAAAAAGGAATAAACCTCTGGCAGTGTTGGTGGATAGCGTTAAAACTGCTAGCAAAATTGCGTACGTTAGCCAAAAAGCTGCAGCGATACTACATAGCTCTGATTTAGCTCCCATAACTCTAGTATTGCCATATAAATTTAATAGATTAATCGCACCTAACTTAAGCTATAAAATAAATTCTATTGGCCTGAGACTTCCTAACGATAAATTCATTTTAAAATTATTACGTAGCTTGAAACGCCCATTAGCTGCAACTAGTATTAATATATCGGGTTATCAACATATAGATGATATCTCTAGAATACCTTATTTTATTAAAGAGCAGATTAAAGTTGTTGTTAAAGGAAGGGGGGCTACAGGCGTTCCTTCTACTATAGTGAGTATTAGTCGATCAAGCTTTAATATAATTAGGGAAGGGCAAGTAACAGGAAGAAAATTACTTCACTATTCTAATATGTTTTCCTAAAAGGAAGAGAAGTAGCAGCGCAGATTTAGATAAAACTGGCATAAAGTTAACTATAAATAAGTTAAGATTAGCTAGTTCATTTAACCTAAAAGGAGGTAATCCAGCCGCAGGTTCCCCTACTGCTACCTTGTTACGACTTCACCCCAGTCACTAACTTTACCTTAAACAGTTACCTCCCGAAGGTTAGCGCACTGTTTTCGAGCTAAGTCAATTCCCATGGTGTGACGGGCAGTGTGTACAAGACCTGAGAACGTATTCACCGCGGCATGCTGATCCGCGATTACTAGCGATTCCGACTTCATGCTCTCGAGTTGCAGAGAGCAATCTGAACTAGAGCAATTTTTAGGGATTGGCTTAACTTTACAGCTTTGCAGCCCATTATCATTGCTATTGTAGTACGTTTATAGCCCACCCCATAAGGGCCATGATGACTTGACGTCATCCTCACCTTCCTCCAGCTTACCACTGGCAGTTTCCTTATAGAGCTCAGCATAATCTGTTAGTAAATAAGGATAAGGGTTGCGCTCGTTACAGGACTTAACCTAACATCTCACGACACGAGCTGACGACAGCCATGCAACACCTGTGTGGAGCCCAGCCGAACTGACCTCTCTTTCTCAAGAGAGCACTGCTCCCATGTCAAGGGGTGGTAAGGTTTTTCGCGTTGCATCGAATTAAATAACATACTCCACCGCTTGTGCAGGTCCCCGTCAATTCCTTTGAGTTTTAATCTTGCGACCGTACTCCCCAGGCGGAGTGCTTAACGCGTTAGCTACGACACCAAGTTGAACAACCTAACATCTAGCACTCATCGTTTACGGCGTGGACTACCAGGGTATCTAATCCTGTTTGCTCCCCACGCTTTCGTGCCTTAGCGTCAGTATCGAGCCAGATAGCCGCCTTCGCTACTGGTGTTCTTCCTAATATCTATGGATTTCACCCCTACACTAGGAATTCCACTATCTCCTCTCGCACTCTATCTTGATAGTTTTAAGAGTAATTCCATGGTTGAGCCTTGGGATTTCACTCTTAACTTACCAAGCTGCCTACGCACCCTTTACGCCCAGTAATTCCGAACAACGCTAGCCCTCTCCGTATTACCGCGGCTGCTGGCACGGAGTTAGCCAGGACTTCTTCTGTGGGTACCGTCATTATCTTTCCCACTGAAAGAGTTTTACAACCCTAGAGCCTTCTTCACTCACGCGGCATAGCTGGATCAAGCTTTCGCTCATTGTCCAATATTCCCCACTGCTGCCTCCCGTAGGAGTCTAGACCGTATCTCAGTTCCAATGTGGCTGTCCGTCCTCTCAGACCAGCTATAGATCATCGCCTTGGTAGGCAATTACCCTACCAACAAGCTAATCTAGCACAAGCTCATCTGATAGCGATAAATCTTTCCCCCTCAGGGTATATAAGGTATTAGCCACCATTTCTGGTAGTTATTCCTTACTATCAGGTAGATTCTCATGTGTTACTCACCCGTCTGCCACTAACTAAAATTTAGCAAGCTAAGTTTTAGTTCGTTCGACTTGCATGTGTTAGGCCTGCCGCTAGCGTTCGTTCTGAGCCAGGATCAAACTCTCAAGTTTTGAAAGTGCTATATACCTGAAGTCAAGTATATAGGCTTCCTGCACTGCTACTTCTCTTACTTTTAAGAAACTTACTTTTCAAACAACTTTAAATATGTCTGAATTTTATATACACTTGCAATACTTGTCAATATGATAATTGGCTTATTTACAATAACTTTTTTGTATATATAATTATTTGAGTTTTGGGGTGTAGCCAAGCGGTAAGGCAACGGTTTTTGGTATCGTGACCGAAGGTTCGAATCCTTCCACCCCAGCCAGTCTTTGCTAATTCCTTATAAGCCTTGCTTAGCCTCATTTTTGGAGGCTCTGAAATTTCTAACTGGCTACCCTCTTAAATTTAAAAACTATTTATTACCAATGACTTATTTGGTTCCCGAATTCTGATTGGGTGCGTTCATTGCATCCTCCTTAATTTGAAATTCCAGCACAATTTTTGATAGCCCTATAAGGTTTTTGCGCTTTCTTATGCTTTTTGTGGTGAACATCCAAATAGTTTTATAAAAGCACCGGCTGTTTGGTTTTGAAGCTCGTCCCTATCCATTCTTTTCAGGAATGCTTCTTTTTCCGCTATATCAGAATCCATGATTGTTTGAAGTTCGGGTTGATTAAGTTTTTTACTATCTTTTTAAGGGTAGATTGCCAATTTCACCACGCCTTTGTGCAGCCACAGCTAAACTCAAGGCAAATGATCTTCCATAGCAGCCCCTTTGCTCTTGCCCAAATAAGGCTCCGTTCCTTAGCATCCACTCTCCATTCAAGCGTTTTTTTCATCTTGGATATATCGGGAGCAGGTGATCTGTAAACAAGCAGGGTGGATTCTCGCTCATCCAGCTCTTCTTGAGAATACAGAATATCAGGCCAGGCGTTGAAATAGCCTTTTACTTTTGCCGATGGCAAATGCTTGATAGTCTGTATTGCTTTTTGGAAAGCATAAGCAACTTCGTCTGCATCGCATCCAACAGTTATGGATTGGTTTTTATTAGTCATATTAAGCCTCCTTGTTTTGGTTGGCGGAGACCGAGTGTTATGTCTTGTCTGGCTTAGAATATGCCCAAAATGGGTGTTTATAGGCTTTGTAGCAAAAAACCAGAGGAGGCTTATATTTATACAAATACAGCTTCTTTTTCACTCTCATTGCACCTCTGATCAGATCACTGACTACGTTCTAAATTTATTGAAAACACAGCTTCAGATGTAGCAACTCTTTTTGAGCTATCACCAGCGAACTTGCTATGTCTACTCATAGAACTATAGTTTCCTACTCCTTCATATAATTCATGAATGCTTGGATGATCTGCATTAGTGATAACGATAAAAACACTCCTGTCTTTTGCCTGTTTTACAGCCTCTGCTAGTCTGACTTGGCCATACCTGCTGAATATATTTTATTGTATTTAACAAATCCATTGTAATTATGTTTCGCCGTGTATGGTGGATCTATCAACAGAAAATTATCTTCATCCGTTTTGTCCATAGTTTCTTCAAAGTCTGCGCTTCTAATTTCTGCATTCTCCAGAATTTTTACAATTTCAGAAAAGCTTCCACCTTTAAAAATTACCCTGTCTTTTGTTCCAATTGGAACGCTGAAACCTCCCTTCATATTAACCCTGTAAAGCTCATTCCAACATGTTCTGTTTAAATGCGAGAATTATACTGCTTTGTTAACGTCATTGCGGTATTTTCTTGCCCTTATTTCGTAATAATAATCTTTGTTATGTTTTTTCTGATGCTCTTCTGTGATTTTATAAAGGTCATCAGGATAATCTTTCATAACATTACAGAGAGATATCAAATCATTATTTACATCTGACAAAACGCCATGTTTTAGCTTTAAGCGAAAGAAGGCAGCACTGCTGTTCAAAAAAGCTCATAATAGCTTTTATGATCTTTCGGAATCGGCAGTAAGCTTTGCTGTACAGGCCATCTTTTACCACCTGCCCATTTTAAGAAAGGGGATGCCATAGCCGGTTACTTCTATCTAGTTTAGGAATAAGTTCTGAATTGAGCCGGTCTACAAATTCAAGCTCTTCATCTGTATATGTTCTTAAGGAGCTTGGATGTGCTGCGATTTTTCTTAAATCATTGAATTTACCTATCCGGCCGGCGCAGTATTTCTTATCCTTTTGCTCTTCCGGCATAGGTAGGCTGAAAGTATTTTTAAAATAGCATCCAGTTATTCTTTTGCTGAATAATTTCTTTTAGAACCATGATGCCCAAATAAGCTTTTTTTGTTTCATGCGCTTTGAGGAATTTTCCTGTTGTTTTTTGTAAGCATGCGCTTTGATCGCTTTTTTCTCAATCCCGTTCTGCCAATAAGCTGCATCTCCAGAAGGCAACATTTGTCTTCCATGGACAACTTTTAGGGCATCTATAATAAAACCTATCATTTTCCGGGGTGTTTCCATGATAAAATTGCTGGCTTCTCTAGTTGTTTCAGAACTTCTTTTTTTAGATATTCCTTAAACTCATCAGAGCCAAAATCACTTATTTGATCATGGATAATCTCATATAAATTGCATGTGTATTCCTTTACGCCGCCTTCACAAAACTTGCACGAGATTTTTCCCTTTATATCTTCATCGCTAGCTTTTTTTACGTACTCAAAAATCGGTCTTGCAACGCGCGCAACTTCTTTATCAATTTCCTCAGGTGACAGCTGCATGAAATCGAGTGCTTTTCTAAGTTCTAAGTATGTAATAATTTCATGCAACAGCATTAGCTGTGCTTGAATGCCGGGATTTGTACATATAGCCATCTTTTCCATCTTCCCGCTGTTTGGGATGCGCCTGCATAATACGTTCAAAATAGCTATTTAGTATAATTCGTGCCCGTTCGATTGTTTTTTCATCAGTTGCATCACATAAGCGCCTTTTAATAAGTTGACCATTCACGATTTTTCCCAGAAGGTCAGGGCCCATAAAACTATTAACAGCTTCTGATATCGTAAGATTTTGATATTTTTCTGCAGGTATATCCGTAACACCAAGCCTTCTAAAAAGAGAGCCGGCTTTGTCATTACTCAACACTCTTACCAAAGCAGAAGCCAAAGCATTGAGAGCTGTTTTTCAGATCTTTGTCTCCTAGATTAAGATCAGCAAGCAATGCTACTAATAAACTTTTAGGAACGCTTCTTGCTTATGGTTAATATTAATGAAGAGATTTGCCTCTTTAATGGTATTCATTTTATCAAATGCCAAAACACATAAGCTTTGATCTAAAAAATTATCATCTATTTTAGAGTATCCATACAGTCGGTGTTGGCCGTCAATGACTCAAGCAGAACAATACTTCGAAGGAAGTGTTGTACAGCCAAATTTTATATTTTGATCCGTATTTTCCTTATTAGAGATCAAATCAAATTTTGGGTGTTTCATGAATTTCATGATCAAGTTTGTTAGAAAGAGACCTCCATTTTCTATGTATTTTCCTATTTCTTTTAACCTTCTTGGAGAAATCATGCGTTGATAAGTTGGGCGCCCTTCAGGATTGTTCAAAGCATGATGATTGACGTATGATATCTTTAATAATTGCCGAGGAGCTACAACAAAGCTGTGAAAGGTTTCACCAAAAATTTTGCCGTGTACAGCTGGGATTTTGTAGTTTTCATAATAGGGATTTTTTGATCACGCAGCAAATCGTCAAGTAACTGAAATTTTCCAGCAGAGCCCATATGCTTAATGAACATTTCATAATATTGAAGTGCATTCTCAGCTAGAATGACAATATTCCGTTCAGAAGCTCTATGAATGTCGGACTCTGACCAAATAATATTGTTGTCCACATAAGCCCATATAATTTTATTTTTCTACCAAAGCGATCAAAAATGGATTTTCTGATGTAATCTTATAGAAGAATTTTTGTTAATTATAGGTAGTATTCGTTTACGTAAAACCCTATCTCTATCATATATGGCAGATCGTTTATTTCACAATAATTAGTACTCATTGTTTCATATACAACTTTACTAGTATTAGTCGTAAAGTAATGACCATCGTCAGTAAATCCACGGGTAAATTCACAAGGAGCTTCATAACCTTTGTACATTTCATCGATCTTGGGTTTGACTATCGCACTGATATCAAAATGCCCCTTTGTAGAATTACAAAAACCCATTTGTTTTTCAGTTCTTGATGTTTTATTTGGCATTTTTTAGTCCTCCCTTTTTGTTGTGTTATTTTTTTAATCCAAAATAGCTATAAACTCCTAAATTTTGTCCAAGCCACCCACTACTTTGGTGAAAGTTAATATATTATATTTTTAGGAGTTGTGTCAAGCAATGGTCTCCGGTATATCTTTTTGAAGAGCTTGTCTTACTCCTTTTTCTTTTAGCTTACATTCAACAACAAAAGCTGTTTTCTGATCACAGGAAAATACATCTATTTGCTTCTTGCTAGTCTTTCCATGCTTTTTATCGAGCTTAATGACAAAGTTTTCGCTGTTGAGGTTTTTCCGTATCCCATTTTATGAAGTAAGCACCAAAAATGATCTTCGAGCAGAACATCGTGTGACTTTGGTGTCTTCATACCTGTTTTGGTTTTTCTTTGAATTTCCCAGCCATTTTCTTCGCATTCCGGAACGCCGGCCTTGTGAATACTTTTCTCAATAAATTTTTTGTTTTTTACACGATATAGCTTTTTCTGCTCTTGAGTTCCGACAGATAAAGGAGAGAAAAACTTTTTATTACTTTCTTTGTATATATCGATGCTTATTTGACCGGGATTCAACTCAGGTATTTTTGTAAAATTATTTTTTTGTTAACTATCCGGTTTGATTTTACTCATAAACTATAAAATCTTATAGTTAAAAGTTGCAGAAGACTCAGGCTTTTTAAATGTGTGCGCTAATCAATTTAAATCCTGAAACCAGGCTCAAACTTATTTTTTTTAAATAGGTCGCCCAAACTGGTATTGTAAGTTCCTGAGCCCGTATTGGCAAGTGATTCCTGAGCCAGTATAGCTGGATTTTTCTGACCAAGAATCTCTACATCGCTTTATTTATGGGACTTCCAGTGGAAGCCGACAATCAACATATACCTTTCTTTTGAGGCTCTGAAATAGTCCGGTAAAGACAGCAATATCTTCATTTATGAATTTTTTCATAGCTTGTTTAATAATTTTTCTAGTGTGATGGCAGATCACTCTTATTAGTATTGCGCATCTCTTTAGAGCTGCCTATGCGCCCTGCCCATGATTTTTCTGGCGGTGTCTCTGAGTCTGAGTGCATTTTTTGTGTTTCTGGAATTGGTGTTGCCTCTTCCGCAGGATCATTTTGCTGTTCCTTGTCCGGATGCTCAACATGTGTCTGTTTCAGTCCAAGCATTTCACTTAATATTTCTGAATCTAGGTATGAAACCTCCCCCAGTGATACGCTGTGAGCCAATTCAGGACGAGATTTAAATTCAAATTTTATAGCGAGATTTATTAAAAAATTTTTGATTATCTCGATCCAAGAAGGCTTCGGCAACAAACCATTCTCTTTTAATGCATCGGTACCGCAAAATATAGCTAGTTTTACAGCATTTAGCGCATTATGCTCAATATTCATCAGTGGCACTCCTGCCATGTTCCTGGTCTTTAGCAGGCTTTGAATAGCCGTCTGATGCTCTTCTGAGTCTAGACCTAGAATAAATTTTTGTGTGTCTATATTATATGCAATTTTTATTGAATCGAGCAGCTGGCGTATTTGCTCATCTAGCACACCCAGATTTGCCGACAGCTCCTGTGGTGTTTTCTGTTTTGCCAGGGTCAAGATATTTGTTACTTGCTTTTCTAGTCTTTTTATGGCTGATAATTCCCGCTCATCCTTTGTTAGATATTGCCTTTCGAGCTCAGCAACAGAGTCTTGAGTATTCCTAATGTCGGCTTTTATTGCTTTTTCAAGCCACGATTTGCTCTGCTCCTCTTGTTCGCTTGATAATCCATATAATCCACATAATGCTGACAATTTCACCTGCTGTTTTTCAAGTTTTTGTAGCTTGTTCTCTATTTCCATTGCTGCATTTTCTATCTCCTCAAGCTCTCTGATTAAATTTTCTTTAAGATCCTGATGTTTTTCCTTAGGCTTCTCAGGCTCCTCGCCTTCCTTGTCCTCTAAAATTTTCAGTCGGCTTCTATATTCCATAGCTCGCGCTGATAAGGGGGCAATTTGCCGCTCTTTTGTTGCTATCTCCCTCTCTTTTCTTTGTATGCGCTCATTATAATCTACTAATATTACATCTTTTATATATTCTTTGCTTCCTTCGCTATCAAATTCTTGCAATGGTGCCGTCATTTTTATTTCCCAGTCCTCGTGTTCCTTGTAGAGCTTTTGCAGTTCACGTTCTAATTGCTTTTTATTGTCCTCCAATATTTCTATTTCGCTTTCAATTTTCCTTAATTCCGATTTGTTTTTTTGGATTTCTTCGTTCTCTTTCTTGGTCTCATACTTCTCTATCTCTCTACTATCAGTGTCTCGAGACATTCCTCGTCTTAAATCTCGCGCTTTGCTCAGCAGGCTCTCTGAGCTTCCCTTCAAAGCTTCGTATGCATCATCGTAGATCTGCCCTTTTATTGCTTTTTCTATGACCTCATTAACAGTTGACTGCGCTGAAATACTATCAACACCGAGCACTCTTGCTTTAAATTTCGCTATTGCCTCTTCTGATAGCAGCTTAGAGATCTCCTCCGGTGCTAAGCTGGAGATTCCGGGTAGAATATTTTCGCTGAAGCTATATTCTGTATATTCTGGCTGCTTTTCTTCTGGGTTAACCTGATATTCTTTGCCATAAAGGGCTGTAAGCATTAATTTAGCTGTGTTATTGAGCTTGAACTTGCCGGAGATCCTGTCTTTAAAGTTGCGCTCCTTTCTGTCTTTCATTCGAGCTAGCTTGCACAGCTCCTTCCAGGCTTTTTTTTCTTTTATTTCTATGCCAGTAACAATTTGCCAATATTCATCAATTTTAACTTCTAAGATTTCTGCTATATGCTTATTAATAAATCCTAATATTTCCCTATCTAGATGATCAAAATATTTTTCTTCGAGAGCTTTTTTGTCTGTCACCGGCTGATCAGAGTCTAGCTCTTCTTGTATTAGCTTTTGCGCTGAGATATTTAATATCTGTTGCGTTACATAGCTTAAAGAGTCATCCCCTTGGATTATTTCATTAAACTTTCTGTCTCTTTCAGAGATCTTTTGCCTGCCTTCGAATGCCAGCCTATAAGCTGTCTCCTCTAATGTAATTTTAGGACCATCCATATTTCCTCTGAAAATAATGAGTTATATTTATTTAAATTTTAATAAAAAGAAATAAAATATTCCTTAAAAATCCTCTTATTGTATGATAGACTTTTATGTTGATTATATATAGGTATGCAGCAAGAATGAAAATTTATCATGCGCTCCTAGCAACCCTTGTAGCTTTTTTATGGGGATTTAATTTCGTTGCAGCCAAGATATTATGTGCTGAAATACCCGTATTTTTCTGGCTTACTTTGAGATATTTGATGGTGACCGTGGTGCTGGCGCCAATCTATCCCAAACCTCCCGTCTCGATTAAATCTATATTAATGATGAGCCTGGTGTTTGGCGCACTAAACTCCGGCATGCGCTTTGTTGGCATGCGCTTAGGTCTAGATGTATCTTTGGCTGTTGTGGTTGATAAGTTAAGCGTGCCGCTTTCCGTGTTATTAAGCCTGATGTTTTTGGGCGAAAAAGTTCGTTGGCGGACAATACTCGGAATTATTATCTCCTTATCTGGAATCTTAGTGCTGACAAAAACACCGGCAGCGATTAGTAGCTTTTTGGGTTTTTTGCTGGTCGCGCTAGGGGCGCTTGCTTGGGCGATATATAATCTGCAAGTTAAGATAGCAACGCCTAAGAACAGCAATGCTCTGCTGGCTTGGGTGAGTTTGGTGGCCTCATTAATGCTTGGATTGATGTCTGCAGCCTTTGAGCAAGGACAATTCAAAGCTATATCAGATGCCAGCTTCGCCGCTCATTTGGCCTTGCTTTACACTGGTTTGGGCTCAATATTGCTGGGTCATTGCGTTTGGTATTATCTGCTTTCGCAATATAGCCTGGGCAGCGTGGCGCCATTCTCTTTGCTAGAGCCAATCTTTGGCATAGCAAGCGCGGTAATTATTCTAAATGAGAGGCCGGAACTACAGATGTTAATAGGCTCTGCCATTACCATTATGGGCGTTGCCATAATTGTTATCAGAAGACCTCAGCACGCAAGAACACGCTAACTAACGCTAATTTTTATATCAATTCTTTATATTATAAATCAAGTATTATATTAACATACTAACTGGATTCTCGATATATTCTTTAAAAATTTTCATAAAATTGGCACCTATCGCGCCGTCGATTATGCGGTGGTCGCAAGATAAGGTAGCGGTCATTAGCATAGCGACCTCTATTTTTTCTCCCCTGGCCACCGGCCTTTTCTCACCCTTGCCTATGGCCAGAATGGCTGATTGCGGGGGGTTTATAATCGCAATAAAGCTCTTGATGCCATACATTCCGAGGTTTGATACGGTGAAGCTCCCGCCTTCAAATTCCTCCGGGGTTAATTTATTTTCCTGTGCCTTGCTAGCTAGGTGCTTGATTTCGCTTGAGATCTGTGAAATAGATTTCTGGTCGGCGTTTTTGACTATGGGGGTGATCAGGCCATCTTCAATCGCCACGGCAAACGAGATATCAATGGCGTTGTTTTGCATGATCTGTTCCTCGCCCCATGAACAGTTCATCTCCGGCAGCCTAGCGATGCTTAGTGCTGCAGCCTTGATTATCAGGTCATTTACGGTGATTTTGTGCTCACCATTTTCATTGATCGCAGATTTTAATTTGAGCAAACTATCAATCTCGCAGTCGATTGTTAGATAAAAATGGGGTATATTTTGCGTTGACTCAAGCAGTCTCTTGGCGATTGCCTTGCGCATTTTGCTAATCTCCTGCCCCGCAACCTCCCTTTTCTCTGCTTGGATTGGCATTTGCGACATTATATCATCCTTAACAATCCTGCCATAAGGGCCGCTGCCAGATATTTTGCTAAGATCTATATTCTGCTGTGCCGCGATACGTCTTGCCAGCGGGCTTGCTTTGATGCTCCTCATCTCAGGAGGCTTATTGTTGCTTTTGTTGCCCTTATCAGGATCGATCGCAGCGGTTTTGGTTTCGGCTTGTGCAGCGCTTTGCTCCTGAGCAGCGGTCTGTGGTAATTCTTGAGATTCTTGAGTATCATCCTCCGCGATGTCTGCCTTTGTTTCTCCTTCTTCCAGCATAATTCCTATAGGCTTACCAACCGGAACATTTTCAGTGCCTGCAGGCACGGTTATCTTGGCCAGGGTGCCTTCATCTGCTGCTTCTAGGGGCATCACCGCCTTGTCTGTTTCGATGTCTAGAATTTCCATGCCACTAGAAATAACATCGCCTTCCTTAATTTTCCATTCAACTATTTTACCTGATTTCATGGTGGGAGACAGTGCAGGCATAAGTATTTTTATTGGCATATTTTCCTCATTGCTATTTTAGATTATTTTGCATTTTACAAATTTTTATTATTTTTATACAACTCTTAAACATAAAAGAAGATTTGTATTTTATATAGCATTTAGTATCTTTTTTTAATAGATTTTTGTTCTGATTTTAGCTAAATTTATTGTTCTGCTCTAAATTAGCATCAAAAGGAGAATTCAGGTTTATGGCACTTGTGGTTGTTGAATCGCCAGCAAAAGCAAAAACAATTAGTAAATACTTAGGTAAAGATTTTAAGATCTTGTCATCTTTTGGTCATGTGAGGGAATTGCCATCCAGGGACGGGTCGGTGGAGCCGGACAAAGATTTTGATATGCACTATCAGTTAACCGCGCAAGCGGAGAAGCATTTGAACAAAATCCTCGACGCAGCCAAATCCGAACACGAGATATATTTAGCTATGGATCCGGATAGGGAAGGGGAGGCAATTGCCTGGCATTTGGTTGAGGCCTTGCGAGCCGGTGAAGCGATAAGGAAAAATACAAAAATTAATAGAATTGTGTTCAATGAAATAACTAAAAAATCCGTTCAAAATGCAGTCAAAAATCCTCGCCAGATAGATACAAGCTTGGTCAAAGCACAAAGAGCACGACAAGCATTGGATTATTTAGTGGGCTTTAATTTATCTCCTTTGCTCTGGCGTAAGCTCAGAGGCAGCAGATCAGCAGGCAGAGTGCAGTCCGTTGCTCTGCGTTTGATATGTGAAAGAGAAGATGAGATCAGCATATTTATCCCGAGGGAATATTGGAATATTGATCTGATCTTAAAAGACGGTGCTGATAAATTTAGTGCCGCTCTGGTGTATATGAATGGCAAAAAACTCGAGAAATTTGATATAGCCAACAGAGAGGCAGCAGATGAGATAGTAAGCAAGCTTAGCGAATACAAATCTTTTACAGTAAAGGATATCACTGAAAAGCAAATTAAACGCAACCCGCATCCGCCGTTTATCACCTCCACCCTGCAGCAGGAGGCTTTCCGCAAGCTAAATTTTAGTGCCGGCAGAACAATGCGGATTGCCCAGGATTTATATGAGGGTATTGACATAGGTGGGAGCGTAACTGGCCTGATAACTTATATGAGAACTGATGGGCTGCACGTGGCGCAAGAGGCACTAGAAGGCATCCGAGGTTTTATTGATAATGAATTTGGAGATAGATATTTGCCATCAAAACCCAATATATTTAAAACTAAAGTTAAAAATGCCCAGGAGGCACACGAGGCAATTAGGCCGACTGATGTTGGTCTCACCCCAAATAATCTTGCTAAATATCTGGATAAGGACCAACTTAAGCTATATGAGTTGATATGGCGGAGGATGGTAGCAAGCCAAATGACTAAGGCGCTGATTAAGCAGCTTTCGGTGCAGTTCTCTTCCCCGGATGATCTGTTTCAGCTCAAAACAACGGGCTCTACTGTTGAGTTTGATGGATTTTATAAGGTTTATAAGGCTCACAAGGATGAAGCAGAAAAAGAAAATAAGCTGCCCCAGCTATCTGTGGGGTCTATGCATGAAGTTGATGAAATTGTGCCGTCTCAACATTTTACACAGCCATCTCCGCGCTACACCGAGGCCAGCCTGATCAAGACGCTTGAAGAGCTGGGGATCGGCAGGCCTTCAACTTATGCACCTATTATTTCTGTTCTCAAAGACAGAAAATATGTGCGAGTTGCTAACAGGCATTTTGTCCCTGAAGATAGGGGCAAGATCACTACTGCTTTTTTGGTGAATTTCTGCAGCCGCTATCTGGAATATGGCTTCACGGCTGATTTGGAGCAGAAATTAGACGCCATATCAAACAGCGAAACAGACTGGAAAGTAGTTTTACAGGATTTTTGGCGGGAGTTTATCTTGAATGTTGACCAGGTTAGCGAACACAAAATAGAGTATGTGCTTGATTTATTAAGCGATAAGATGGCGCCTTATATCTTCAGCTTAGATAAAGAAACAAAACAGCCAATGCGCACTTGTCCTGAGTGCAAAAAGGGAGAGCTGAAGCTGAGAATTGGCAAATTTGGACCTTTCATAGGATGTGCCAGCTATCCTGAATGTAAATATGTCAAGCAGGGCTTGGGCGTGGCTAGTGATGATGATTTGAAGCTTCCTATGAATCTGGGTGATCATCCCGAGACTGGTGCTTCCATAATGCTAAAAAAAGGCCCCTATGGATTTTACTTGGAAGTTAACAAAGATGGCGATTTGTCCAGAGTGTCTATACCCAAATTTATTAATGTTGATGATATATGTTTAGAGTTAGCATTGAATATTTTATCTTTGCCCAAAACACTTGGCAGCCATCCCAAGACCGCAGAGCCAATCAAGGCTGCGATAGGGAATTATGGTCCTTACCTTATCTGCGGTCCGCAATCTGTTAAAATTGGTAAAGATATTGATGTATTTTCCATAACTTTGTCAGAGGCATTGGAGATAATTTCTAAGGCTAAGCCCAACTCTAATTCCACCAAAGCCTTAGCCAAGCTGGGTAGGGACAACAGTGGTGCTGAGCTTAATATTTATCAAAGCTCATCTGGGCTAAAATATATTAAATATAAGAATAAAAAATTTAACTTAGATAAGGACGCTGATTATCGATCAGTTACTTTGGAGCAGGCATTAGATATGGTAAAAGCACCGTTAAAGAAACGACAAACAAAATAGATAAATTCTCCTGGAGGAAGAGGTGGATTATAGGATAGGAGAAATCAGGGTGATTTAGCTGCCTTCAGGGCTATGAGCTTTGCAAAGCAGCACGCAGATTTTTTAAATCTTCATATATTTGCTGATCTGCCTTGGATATCTTTTCTATGTTTTTGATCGCGTGCATCACCGTCGTGTGATCTCTACCACCGAAATGCCTCCCGATTTCTACCAAGCTTTTGGTGGTGAGATCTTTGGCAAGATACATTGCAATTTGCCTTGGCCTGACAAAAGTTCTTTGTCTTCTGCTGGAATGTATGTCGGAAATTCTTATATTGTAATATTCGGCCACTTTTTTTTGTATTTCTTCTACGCTGATGACGCGTTTCCTGGCTAGGATTAGGTCCGAGAGTATCTCTTGGGCATAATCGAGCGTTATTGCTTTTCCTATGATGGAGTAATGCGCCACAACTTTGTTTAAAGATCCCTCCAGCTCACGAATATTTGATGTGATATTTTCTGCCAAAAACACCAGCACATCATCGGGGACGTGAGTATTTAGATATTTCAGCTTGGATTTCAGCACGCCCAATCTCAGCTCAAACGTGGTGCTATTTATGTCAGCCACCAGACCCCAGCCCAATCTCGATCTAATTCTCTCCTCAATGCCAGATAGATTATTTGGTGCTCTATCTGCCGAAATCACCAGTTGCTTTTTGTCGTCGATTAGGGAATTAAAAGTGTGGAAGAATTCTTCCTGCGTGTTGTCTTTGTCGCTGATGAACTGCACATCGTCTATCATCAGCACGTCAACCGACCTTAATTGTTCCTTGAATGTCATCACGCTTTTTTCCCGCAGTGCCATCACAAAATGATACATAAATTTTTCTGCTGAAAGGTACAATACTTTTCTGGAGTTGTCGTTATTGCGTATGTGCCAGGCGGTTGCGTGCATTAGGTGCGTTTTTCCCAGCCCCACTCCTCCATATAAAAACAGCGGGTTGCTACCAACCACTGGATATTTGGATTTTGCAACTCGCTGGCAAGCTGTAAAGGCAAATTCATTGGACTTTCCTACCACGAAATTGGCGAAGGTAAATCTTCTGTCCAGGGGTGAGCTCAATCCATCTTTCACCGGGTTATTGACCGCCGCAGCACTGGCGCTGCCACTATCATCTTTGTTTGCAAATGGCGAGTTGATGCATATATCAACCGAGCAGACACTTGCATCTTCCTGGCGCCAATACTTAGTTAGAGTATGTATATAGTTGCTCAGCACCCAGTCCCTTATGAAGCGAGTGGGTGCAGCAAGCAAAACCTGGCCTCCTTTATTGCTCACAAAAATTAGTGGTTTAAGCCAGCTTTTGTAGGTTGCATCACCATAGCACTTATGCAAACTGCTCTGAACATTAAACCACAACTCTAAGGAGCTAGCACTGCTTTTTGTTGTGGTCGTAGTCATATTTTTTCCATGGTAGTCCTGATATTTTCCAGCAATACTGAGTGTTATTGGGTTCAAAGCCGCCTATTATATTATAGCATTTTTGATATCCTTTGTAGCTTGAAAATATAGCAGCATCGCCAGATCTAATGCCGCTTCTGCAGATAAAAATAATTGTAGTGCTATAATCTGGTATTTTTTCTCTTAAAATACTCAAAAAATTTTTATTAATATATTGATCTACTGCAATATCACTATCTTGCTGTTCTAGCATCTTCCAGGGTATATGTGCTACCTCTTTATTAATTAACTTAAGATCTGGTAAGCCGCTAATCAATAGTTCCTTAATGTCTCGAACATCAACTAATACCGATGTTTTGTTTTCTTTTAGAATTTTCCAAGATTGGATTGGCAAAATATTTTCAACAAATAATTTTGTCACTCTGCAGACCATACATGGAATTTACTGTATTATATTGTAAAAATTTTCCTCAAAACACAATATTTTTCTTTTTATAGCTAGTCAAATAAATCCTTGACATTTCCAGAGATTATATATAGCTGAATTATATTAACTGAAATTTATGAAAAGCTACATAAAACGTAAAAAACTTCTATATCGGAGCTTGCATAGGGGCTGCAAAGAAATAGATTTCTTGTTGGGAGACTTTGCAAAAAAATTCATCTTTGATTTATCTGCAAAGCAGCTTCTTGGCTATGAAAGAATGCTTGATGAGGAGGACGATCGATTATATAATATTTTACTTAACAGAGAAACTATACCGTCTCATCTAGATAGGTCCCTGGTTATCTCCGTAATTGATTTTAATGAGCATAATAGAGCACATAAGCAAGCCACGACACAACAAGAGTAACTTTTTTAGCTCAAAAATGGCGCAAAGAGCGTTCGATAAAGCTGCAGAAAGTTATGATGATTTTGCCGCAGTGCAGAGGAAAATAAGCTATAAACTTTGCAGTATGATTTCTAATGAGAGGAATGATCCTGTTTTAGATATTGGCTGTGGCACCGGATATGTGTTTAATAATCTCTCCTCTGGTCCCTTTGGGTTGCAGCTGGATTTGGCTTTTAAGATGTGCAGGCTTGCCTCCCGAAATAATTCAGCTGCCACTATTGCGGCCAATGCGGAGAATTTGCCGATAATGGACGATTATTTCGGATTGATAACCTCTTCAATGGCTCTGCAGTGGGTGCCTGATTTAAGCAGAGCCTTCAGAGAAATGCACAGGGTGCTCAGAAGCGGCGGCTTGGTCTATATAAGCATCCCTTTGCCTGGAACTTTTGTTGAGCTGGATAAAGCATTTCACAGTATCACTGGCGGTAGGCACGTGCACGATTTTGCGAGTGAGACTGAGGTAAAAATGCTGATAAGTGCAGCTGGCTTTGCCGAGATAAACATCGAGCAAGAAAGAATTACTGAGATCTATCCGAATTTTTCTACCCTCTTACAAACTATAAAAAAGACAGGCACAGGCTTTAAAAGCTATTCTAAATTATTTACTTTAAAGACGCTGAAAAAAATAGAGAGTTTGTATGCTGAAAAGTATCGTGCCACAGATGGAATAAAATTATCTTGGATAATAGCATATATAGCTGCCAGAAAAATGTGAATTATCTTGCTGCAATATCAGGGCCTTGCGCTGGCAGATTTCGCGTAATGCTTACAGATTGCGATGCAGAACTCACCAGGACACCGGGCTGCCGAATATTATGAACAACAACAACCCTGACCGTTATTGCTTCTATGGTATTTGTGGATGGAGTGGGTGTAGTTTTCATTAAGATCGGCGGCGCATCAAATTTAATTTTTAAAGATGTATTTATGCCTAAGTTTGCTTTGCCTACACTCATTGGTTGTGGCGGAAACAGAAATGATACTCTATTCTCCCTATTCTCATGAATATTGCCATAAAAATTCTGATCTTTATTAAACTCTTGCGCAGAAGCAGTGCCTTTTTTTTCTGTAATGTTGCTTAATTTATTATCATTTGTAGTTTGCTGCTCACTTGCTTTATATTTAGTGCTCATTTGGAGTTTCTGAGGATATATTGTATCAGTTCGCAAGCTGCTAGCACTAGATAAATGGCTGATCTGTGTATGCTGCATGCTGGGAGGCTTTCTGAGCATAAGCAGGATAGGCTGGATAGCTAGCGTTATTTTTGAAAGCAATCTGCGTTGTTGGGACAAGTCGCTGTGCCGCTGCTGCAAAGACCTATTTCTGGCTACCGCTAACCTGTTAATTTCCCGCTGCTTGTCTAAAAGTTTTTCACGCTCTTTTTGGACTGCACGCTTTATCCAAATGAAATTTTTTTTGATTTTGGTGCTAGGCCAAAGCAGAACGTTATTTGTTCTTTTGATTGTTGCGAGCAGATTTCTTGCAAGAATTTTGAAATTGTTGAAAAATTTAGAGCGCTTGCTTTCCTTTAATTTGCGGAGTTTTGCTTCGCGCCTGTTGTTCCATAAATTAAGTCGATCGCGGCTCTGCTCTGCGCTGTAGCCGTCTCTATGAGAGGCCTCTTGCACGTCGCTTATGTCCTCTATCTTGTCTTGTAATGCCTTTTCATCCTCTTTTTTATCTCTAATTTTTAAGTCTAAATAGCGAGCGTTTGAATCTGCATTATCCTGGTTATCATGTTTATTGTTCCTAGCCATAGCTATCCCTCCTGCTAATCATAGTGCTATTGCTCTGCACTGTTGAGCAATCCCAAGACATAATGTGCTGCTTCTTCTTTGCTGATTTTTTGAATTGCTGCAATTTCGATTGCTATCCTATCGATTGCATTTTCATAGATTATTCTTTCGCTATAGGACCTATTGCCCTGATCAGAGGCCTTAAATAGTGCCCGGGCTACTTCAGCAATTGCCACCAAATCGCCAGATTTTACTTTGGCCTCATATTTGTAAACCCGTTTATTCCAAAAACCCCGCGCCTTTTCTATCTTGCTTTGCAGTTTTTTAATCGCATTTTTAACGATTTCTTGAGAGCTTAAATGCCTCAGGCCATGGCTGACTGCTTGTTTGATAGGCACGTTTAGCAGCATATTTTCACCGAAGGTTTGTATTATGTAAACCTCGACGATTATGCCTACTACTTCTTTCTTTTTTATATCGATTATCTTACCAACGCCATGTGCTGGATAAACTACTATGTCTCCTATGGAGAACTCAGCATTCTCTGACGACATACAACAATAACTCTATTAATAAAAACTTATATCTTTTATTATACTTTTTTTGTGCATTTAGTAAATAGATATAATGCATTATTAAGCAAATAATTTATCCCTATTTATTACGATTTTAGAGACGGCTATTTTTTTATTGACATCGCAAAAGTTTCAGTTTAACTTGCTGCACCTAATAAAAAAAGCAAAGAGGCATGCACGACAATCAGGGCAATAACCTATATGGCATGATATTTATGCTTGCGCATTGCATGTTCTATGCTGCGTATATTTCCTTGATCAAAATCATCGGAGACAAATTCAGTATTTTTCAGCTACTATTCATACAGAGCGCTGCTGCCCTGCTACTAATTATTTTTTATATGCTTTTTTCTGGGCACAGAAGACTGCGCATAGTAAGAAAAAAACTGCATATCATAAGAGCAGTTTTGGTATTTTTTGAATTTTTAATGTTTTTTTATGCTTGCAAAATTGTTGCAGCTACTGATATAGCAGCCATTACCCTTACCTATCCTCTGTTTACCACCATCATGGCAGTAATATTCTTAGGAGAAAAAATCAGGGCACGGAGAATTACAGGACTAATCGTGGGCTTTTTGGGAGCAATGATTGTTGTGAGGCCTGGCATTAAGGCTTTTGAGGTTGGCAGTTTAGTGGTGCTTTGCGTAATGCTGCTATGGGGAGTGCTGGATGTATTGATAAAAGTCATGAACAGAACTGAGCCTATACTAGCGCAAATGTTCTATATAATGTTGCTGCTCATGGTTTTTTATGCACCTTTTGCAGTTAATGGCTGGAAAAATCCTGCCAATCTTAATGATTTTCTTTTGCTCGCTGCTCTGGGTACGGTATATATGCTATATATACTTGCTGTTTTATTAGCCTTTAAATATTCAGAAATTTCAGCTCTCATGCCGGTATATTTTAGTGAGATTATTTTTGTTGATTTGGCCGCGTTCTTTCTCTTCGATGATGTGCCGGATTTTTGGAATATTGTTGGCTCCGTTATAATAGTCTCTAGCGTCCTGTATATAGCGCACAGAGAAAGAATAGCAATAAAAAGGTCAAAACGACTGATAAAATCAGCTAGGTAATACTTGCGTGCAGATTATATACTCTATTTATATACACTATTCTTCTTAGATTAATTATGGTCTTTGTTTTCGTGGTAGCTTAGCGGCACTGTGTTTGTTTCTTCATCGCAGACAACAGGGTTGCCATCTACATAATCATTTTGTTCTGCATATTTCATTGCCATATATGATTTACCCAGGCCTATATATTTAACAATAGCAATCTTCTTACCTTTGTATGTTGCGGTTTTAGTTTTAGACATTTCTTGTACAATAGCAAACTATATAGTAATATATAAAAGAATTTTTACTTGAAGTAAACTTATTCTTTCAAAATAGGCTTACCTTAGAAGATTAAATGTATTTTAACCCATATCGGATTTATTTTTACTGATAATAATATTAGAAGCAGGGAGGAGTGACTATGGCATTAGCTATTATGCCTAAAGCCACCGCAATATGGCTGATAGATAATACTTCTTTAACATTTGAACAAATAGCAGATTTCTGTGGCGTTCATAAGCTAGAAGTTCAAAGCATGGCTGATGACGAGGTAACACCCGGGATGATCGGGATTGATCCCATTGCCAGTGGTCAACTTACAAGAGAGGATATAGATTATTGCGAGAAGAATCCCAAGGCTTGTTTAAAGCTTGCGGCTAATATTAAGGAATATATCAGCTCAACCAAGAAACGTAAAAAGGCAAGACGATATACCCCTGTTGCAAGGCGGCAGGACAAACCTGATGCTATTGCTTGGCTCCTAAAAAATTGTACTGGAATATTGGATAGCCAGATTATCAAGCTTATAGGGACAACTAGCAGCACCATAAAGGTCATAAGGAGCAATACGCATTGGAACAGCGCCAATATCCAGCCCAGGAATCCTGTTTTGCTTAGCTTATGCACGCAAGTGGATCTTGATCAGGTTATGCTCAAGGCCAGAATCAACAAAGAAAAAGAAGAGATGCTTAAGAAGCTGAAAAAGGATGCCTAGATAAAGCTAGTGTTTTTAGGGCAAAATGAGTATTACTTAATCAAAAATAGTGACTATTCCGGAGGAAAAAACATCAGTAGTATTGGGCTTGGGCTCAAATGTTGGCGATAGATTAAGATATTTAGAGAGGGGCATATCAATGCTTGGCTTGCTAGGCTGTAAACGTTCCTCGATATATGAATCTGCCCCTTTGGCTTCGCCCTGTTCATCCAGGGAAAGTGGTGGATTATACCTTAATATGGTAATTTGTGGTTATGTCAAAGAGCGGACTTCGCCGTTTTATATGCTGCATTATGCAAAATGCATTGAGCAATATCTGGGAAGAAGCAGCGGGGCTAGGTGGAGTGCACGTACTTTGGATATCGATATCTTGTTGTGGGGGGGCAGCATTTTAAATAGTGCTGCCCTAAAAATACCACATCCCGAGCTTTTTCATAGAGATTTTGTGTTGATGCCCCTTATGGAAATTATGCATAGTTTTTATTTAGGCAAGAAAATGTTTATTGTTAAGAATTTAATAAATAATATTCAGTCCTCTCATGTCACTAGAATTATGGAAAACTCGCAATGTTAAAAGAAAATTTTATGGATGTGGCTTTGGAAAAAGCCAAGATGGCAGCAAACAGCGAGGAAGTTCCAGTAGGGGCGGTTATTGTGCATAGAGAAAAGATTGTTGCATCTGCACATAATGAGATAGAGCGGGCGCAGGATGCTACTGCACATGCTGAGATGATCGCCATCCGTGGCGCTATGACGGCGCTGGGACAAAAATTTTTGATTGATTGCGATATTTATGTGACTCTGGAGCCTTGTGCTATGTGCATGCAGGCTATTTTATTATCCAGAATTAAAAAATTATATTTCGGGGCATATAACACCCTCTTTGCTAAGAGTAGCAGCTTTGCTCTGGAAATATATGGCGGATTGAGATGGCAAAACTGCGAGTTACTCTTGAAAGAATTCTTCAGTCGCAAAAGAAAAAATATTTCGTACCCGCTGTAGGTCTTTGTCTCTTGTTTGGGTTTGGAAAGGCTGCTATAATCCTTCCAAATTTATGATCCCGTAGCTCAGATGGTAGAGCAACTGACTTTTAATCAGTGTGTCGTGAGTTCGAGTCTCACCGGGATCACTAATAATTTAATACTTGATATGTATTTGTCTATAGATTTGTAAATGGTTAATATGTTATTCAACTTTGGACTAATATTATTTTTCATATCTCAGCTTATTACTAATATCGATAATGATTTATTTGTTAAGGCACAGGAGCATATATATTCAGAGCAGCAGATTCTACTTGAAAAAGGAAAAAATTTTAAAGATG
>BLZN01000137.1 GCA_014132315.1 Rickettsiales bacterium
AGAAAAAATCACTGTGCCTCGCTAACCTTGAGATCTGGAGGTAGGGATAACAGATCTTAATCTTTACATAATTCATATATATTTTTTATATATTATGTCATATATATTATTTAAATAGATTAGCTTGACAGATCATTTTTTCTTAGCTCCAGGTTTTATAGAAATATTTAAAATCTTTAGAAAAGATTATTAATTTAATTGCTATATTTTTAACTTTGCAATAGGCAACTCTAAGCAATTTTTAAAGCACCGCCACTATCTTTACTTAAGATTCTAATTTTTCGTATAAAATTTTTATATATTTTAAGCAATATCCTGGGGCTTTCGGGTTTGAAATCTTGAGACAAAATCATATTTTGTGCCCTGATCCAGATTTGCTCACTCATCAGAGGGCATAAATCTCCAATATGCAGCAATGCAAAAACTCAAATCTTGTCCGCCCACACCCTAAAAATTTGCGTGTTTTCGCGCCCCGCTAAGGGGGTATTTGGGGTTCCT
>BLZN01000138.1 GCA_014132315.1 Rickettsiales bacterium
ATCTGTTATCCCTACCTCCAGATCTCAAGGTTAGCGAGGCACAGTGATTTTTTCTCTATGCCTTCTTGCCTTGATACCAGCCCTCTTAGGCTTTGCTTTTTCCTCTAGAGAGTCTTCGCTTGGTTTATTATGTATTTTATCGCGCCATCTTCTAAATACTTTATGTTGCTTTACAAATCCAGGCTGATCATCCTTCGGATTAATCGCTGACCTAATATCTCCTCCAGGAGGATTAGCTTCCATTTTTCTTGTATGTGGTAGCTGCTGCATTACCTCGCAATCTGCGCCGGCTTGCTTCTGTGGACCGGTATCCTTATTTTGTTTTAATACTTGCATTGCCTCCTGAAGCTGGTCAAGATCTGCCATAACTTCTTCATCTACTACCTCAGCCCCTTTTTCCGCTGTTTTTTCCGCTTCTTCTGCTATTTGACGCTGGATCGAGCGAATATAGCGCCTACCGATAATGGCCGAATGTTTTCGTCGCTCTTCATTGAAAGCCTTTGTTAGCTCCTCTAGCTTTCCCTTGTCTCTCGTTGAGTAATTCATTAACATGTCATTAACATCTTTAGAGAAAAACCTGGCAACCTCCCTGCCTCTGTAACGTCGTACACCATAAAAAATAGCAAAAGCAAGCACTGCTGCAATTCCTGTCGCTATGGCAATAGCCGCAGGACTGGTAATGATTACAGTGCCAATAACCCCTATTTCAATAAGCGCGCTTATCAAGCCTACGCCAACCCCCATAGTACCAGCTGTAGCAACGCCTGCGACCTCTTTGCAGTCAAGCTGCCTATACTCTTCTATCTGCCTATTGACCGTCTCCAGTGCATCATTGCCAAACTTTGCTTCTTCTGGGGACATGTCTAATCCTGTTTTTGTTCTACCATGCTTATCTAGGCAGTCTCTTGCGTCAAATTCCAAGAATTCATCTAGTCCTCCCACTGCAGCAATTCTCTGATGTATAGCAAGTTCAATATTATACATTGCAATTTTGCGCTGAGTTCTAAGATTCTTGCGCGTTATGAATACTCTGTATCCTGATGACCCAATTGCTGCAGTGGCTATGATAGCTAAGAGTGTTACTACTGCAGTGATCATATCCTTTTCATGCACATAATATCGATCTTGGAGTCAATTTTATAATACTTATACTTAAGAAAAACTTATTATTAACAATATCTCAACTTTTGTTATATAATGTGTGCCTACTTGCCTACTCGGGAATTGCTGCTATAATATCTATCCAAAACAACCATAAAAATAGGCTGGGTGGCAGAGTGGTGATGCAGAGGATTGCAAATCCTTGTATGTCGGTTCAATTCCGACCCCGGCCTCTCGAAATATGAAGAAGATAATTTTAATAACATTATTATTAGCGCTGCCATCATCAAGGAGCATACTTGCTCATACTTATAGCATCTCAGAGCCAAATTTACTAGAAATAATAGATTTGCATAGTAAGCAGGCTTTGATCGCAAGCATCAAGCAGGGCGCTGATCTCAATAAGCAGAATGAACTCGGAATCACGCCGCTTATTAAGGCTGCGGACAATAATAATGTTAAATTCTTTAAAATTTTATTGTCAGCCGGGGCAGACCTCAGCTTAGCTGATATTGGGGGTATGACTCCGTTCCATATTGCGGCGCGCAACGGCAACATGGAGATACTGGCGTTATGTATCAGAAATAACGCCAACCTAAACCTTAGGGACATAGAGGGTTGGACTCCTCTGATGCACGCGGCAATCAATGCAAACGCAAATGCAGCCAGGGCTCTGATCCTGGCAGGTGCGGATGTTACCATGCGTGACCGCAACGAGAACAGTGCGCTGGTGCATGCTGTGATGTCAAACAGCGCAGCTACGGTGCGTGAAGTTGCGGCAGTAAAACAAAATATAACCAGCGCACAACAAGAGAAAGCCCGCAATTATGCTCGTAACAAAAAAATTGTGAGTTTATTGGACGCCATCGCTCAGCAGGATAGCGAGCAGACAGATGACAATGAATATTCTGCTGGTGAGTATGCAGAAACGGAAGATGAGAAAAGCGAAAAGAGTGAAGAAGAGGTGGTACAAATACAAGAGCAGTGGCAATATGTGATTTATTTGGGTAGCTTCAAAACAGCAGAGGGTGCATATAAATACTGGCAAGATAACATCAAAGATATCGTTCCTTATGAAGGGGAGGGCCATAGCTTGCCGGCAATAGTTAAATCGCATGGCGAGATAAGCAGATTATATATCGGATTTTTCTCGCAGCAGGAGCTAGCTGAAGATATATATAATATTCTCACTGAGGATAACAAGCCTTGTAAGGTGCTCAGGAATCTTGTTAAAGCTCCGGGTGATGCGCAAGCTTTAATCTACTAAGGGGCATGGGGAGTATCTTTTTTACTTGAGTTGCGGCTTAAATGCAGGAGAGCTTTGTGCGTCAGGAGTCTGCCGCGGGCAGTCTTGCGCAAAAAGCCGATCTTGATTAAATAAGGTTCAACAATCTCCTCTATGTTGTCTCGCTGTTCGGACAAAGCAGCAGCAATGGTATTGATCCCAACAGGCTTATCTTGGTAGT
Source organism: Rickettsiales bacterium (assembly GCA_014132315.1). Taxonomy (GTDB): domain Bacteria; phylum Pseudomonadota; class Alphaproteobacteria; order Rickettsiales; family BLZN01; genus BLZN01. The sequence continues at coordinate 2,568 of BLZN01000138.1, forward strand.
TTTTGGCGATAAAATCCAGATATCTAATATCTAGCAAATCCAAACCCAGGTTATCAATTTTAAGATAGCCCAGCACCCTTTTTACTAGCCTTAAAGTGATCATGTTGGCTTTTTCTACTTCAGCAAAATCCCTAACTCTTTTGAGGATGCGCAGCGCAATTCTGGGCGTTCCCCGGGCGCGCCTGACGATCTCTACGGCTGCATCCTCGTTGCATCCGATTTCTATCATCTTGGTAGCATGCAGAACTATTTTGATTAGCTCCTCCTGAGTATAAAATTCAAGATTTATCTGGATACCGAATCTGTCTATGAGCGCATTAGAGAGCAAGCCCAGGCGCGTGGTGGCACCGACCAAAGTAAAAGGTGGAATATTGATTTTTATTGTTTTTGCCGTTGGGCCTTTGCCGACTAATATGTCAATGGAATAATCCTCCATTGCAGAATACAGCACCTCCTCCACGTGGGTGCTCAGACGATGGATCTCGTCGATAAACAGAACATCCTTGGGCTGCAGGCCGGTTAGCATCGCAGCAAGATCGCCAGCCTTGGTGATCAGGGGTCCAGAAGTGGCCTTGATGCTTACACCCAGCTCTCTGGCAACAATAAAAGCAAGACTGGTTTTCCCCAGCCCGGGCGGACCATAGAATAAAACATGGTCCAGCGACTCTTCTCTAGCCAAGGCAGCATCTATGAAGACGCGCAGATTTTTTCTTGCCACCTCCTGGCCAACAAAATTTTTTAGATATTCCGGGCGCTTCAGCTTTATTTCATCGTAGTCTTGCATGCTATCTCTATAGTGAGCTACAAGCAAACCAACATTGTAAGTAAATGCGTATAAATCTATAAATCTAGACTCTCGTCGTTCTCATCAATGCTGCTTTTTTTCTTATGCACTCTAATTTTACGTAAAATGTTATTCTGCTTAGATACTATAATAAACTCAATTCCTGAAAATACAAATGATTCTCCTTCATCAGGAATGTAGCCTAATTTATTAATTAGATATCCGGCGACAGTGGTGGCGTTTTCATCAGATAAATCCCAGTCTAGCTTACGATTGAAATCTCGGATCGAAAATTCACCTCGAACCAAGTATGAGCCATCTCTCAGCATAACGCAAAGATTGTGCTCTGTGTCATGTTCATCGTAAACTTCTCCGACAATCTCTTCTAGGATATCCTCCAGGGTCACTATGCCTTGCAAAGTGCCATATTCGTCCACCACGAGAGCAAAGTGCTGCTTCTTGTTACGAAATTTGTTCAGTTGCACGCTAATTTGTGTTGTTTCAGGAATAAACCACGGCTCAGAGGCAACAGATATAATATTAAAATTTTTAGTATTACTCTTATATTTTAATAATGATCTCAATAAATCTTTAATATGCAGGACGCCTATTATATTGTCCGGGTTATCTTTCCATAAGGGAAAACGGCTGTGGTTGCCATTAGCAACAGCGCTGGCAATCTTATCTACCTCCCAATCTGCATTTATAGTAATGACATTTTTGCGGTGGGTCATGATTTTCGAAACCTCGGTCTCTGCCATGTCCATGATATTGTTCAGCATCTTGAGAGCGCTCTCGGAAACATTGCTGTCGCTTTTATGCTGGTCAATCAGGCCCCTGATTGTATCAGCAAAGCTCACCACCTCTTTCCGCTCAGAAAGACCAAAAGTCCTGATGAGAAAATTCACTACCACCTGCACAGCCATGTTCAAAGGATGTAGCACCTTGACCACGGGTAAAAGGAGCGGTGCTATATTGAGTATAGCTTTTTCTGGGTTATTAATAGCGTATGTTTTTGGTAATACTTCAGAAAATATTAGTATAGCCAGAGTCATGAAAATAGTAGAATATAAAACCCCGGTGCTGCCAAAAGCAGATATGGCAAAATTGGTAGCCAAAGCAGAAGATAAAATATTAATCAGAGTATTGCCCAACAGCACTGCGCTGATGACTCTGGCCTGTTGCCGATATAGAATCAGTATTATCTTTGCACGGTAGCTCCTGCTGCTGTTCAGTCTATGTATCTTGGCTTGACTAAAGGCTGTAAAACTAGTTTCTGCGCAAGACAAAAGCGCGGACAGCAAAACTAACAACAATATAAAAAGTAGCAGACCCCAAGACTGGCTGGGCATTCTTATAAGATTTATTTTCTGATATAGATTATATAATTATTGTTGCTGCCGTAGTCAAGGAAACTTAAAAAGAGCTCAAAAAATCATTAAGCCTCTTGCTAAATAGAATGCCTAAACTGTAGACTTTTTCTGTCAACAAAGCTATATTCAGCCGAAGTATCTATTAGCACACTAGAATGAAAAAGATAAAACGTAGAGATTTTCTGAAGCTGCTTGCCAGTTATATGGGGAGTATTGGCGCCATAATTGCCGCATGGCCTTTGGTTTCCTCCCTAAAGCCTTCTGCAAGCGTTGCTGCCAGTGCAACCAAAGAAGTTGATGTCTCTGCCTTGGCTGTAGGACAGCTCATTACGGTGAAATGGAGGGGCAAGCCCATTTTCATCAAAAAAAGAAGCCAGGAAGAAATAGAAAAATTGGATAAAATAGATATTAGCAAGCTCGCAGACCCTGAAAAGGACACGGACAGAACTAAAAAGGACCACAGAGATCTGTTGGTGCTAGTAGGTGTGTGTACGCATTTGGGATGCATACCCAGCAAAGATCAGAGCGGCAACGGTTGGTATTGCGCCTGTCATGGCTCTCGATATGACGCATCTGGCCGCGTGGTGAAGGGCCCGGCACCAAAAAACTTGGCGGTACCACAATATAAATTTGTCAATGATGGTACTATAATTTTGGGTAGCTCCGATAAAACCTGAACTTGCTTTTTTGCCAAAAGCATTATATAGCTAGTATGGGTTTTGGTTGAATCAAGCAGAAATGAATTCAGATAAAAACGAGGAAGGCAAAGGGATAAAAGCCTGGATAGAATATAGGCTACCTATATTTTCCTTTATTAATAATATGGTTGGGCGCAAATATCCTGCTCCTAAAAATCTCAGCTACGCATGGAATTTCGGTGTGCTCGCAGGCCTGGGGCTGCTCATACAAATAATCACCGGGATATTCTTGGCAATGCACTACACCCCCCATGTAGACTATGCATTCGATAGCGTGGAGCACATCATGCGCGATGTTCATTATGGGTGGCTAATTCGCTATTGTCATGCGGTTGGAGCATCGTTTTTTTTCATAGTGGTTTATGTACATATATTGCGCGGACTTTACTATGGATCATATAAAAAACCGCGGGAGTTGCTGTGGTTCATAGGAGTGTTTATATTCCTGGTGATGATGGCAACGGCTTTTATGGGTTACGTCCTGCCCTGGGGGCAGATGAGTTTCTGGGGTGTGACCGTGATCACTAGTCTGTTTTCGGCAATACCACTGATCGGAGACCAGGTGGTGACATGGCTCTGGGGAGGATATTCTGTTGATAACCCCACCCTAAACCGTTTCTTTGCACTGCATTATCTCCTACCCTTCATCATCGTGGCGCTTGCAATGCTGCATATCGCAGCTTTGCACAGATTTGGCTCGAACAACCCCAGCGGAGTAGAGGTCAAATCCAGCAAAGACACTATTCCTTTTCATCCATATTACACAATTAAGGATCTTGTTGGGGTGGGATTTTTTCTAATAATATTTTCCATATTCTTGTTTTACATTCCGAATTATCTGGGCCATCCTGATAATTATACCCCCGCTGATCCGATGGTAACTCCGGCGCACATAGTTCCAGAGTGGTATTTCCTGCCGTTTTATGCGATTTTGCGGGCTGTACCGAGCAAGATAGGTGGGGTGATAACAATGTTCAGCGCGATCCTGATACTATTATTCTTGCCATGGCTAGATACATCAGAAGTCAAGAGTGGGAGATATAGGCCAGTTTTCAAATGTTTCTTTTGGCTGTTTGCGCTAGATTTTATAGCCTTGGGCTGGCTAGGAAGCAAGGGGGCAGAAGAGCCGTACATAACCATGGGCAGAATTTCAACTATGTATTATTTTGCATACTTTTTAGTAATTCTGCCTATCTTGGGCAAGTATGAAAAGCCACTAAATTTGCCTGAATCTTTGAGCGAAGCAACTCCGCATATGAAATAAATATTGAAAAATGCAGCAATTTATTCTAATCGCCATAATTTTTTTTAGTATCTGCAATGCATTTGCAGAAAACAAACCGCCGGCTGATGATCATGAGCCCAAAGAAATCAAGTGGCCCTTTGAGGGGGTATTTGGCAAGTTTGATCGTCCTGCTGCGCAACGCGGATATCAGGTTTATAGGGAGGTATGCTCCGCTTGCCACTCTCTAAAATATGTTGCTTTTAGAAATCTGAAAGAAATAGGGTTTGCCGAAGGAGAAGTGAAATCGATTGCTGCCTCATATCAGGTTCAGGACGGGCCGGACGACAGCGGAGATATGTTCGAAAGACCTGCGCTCCCCTCAGATTATTTCGTGCTGCCCTTTGCTAATAAACAAGCCGCAATGGCCTCGAATGGCGGGGCATATCCTCCAAATTTGTCACTGATAATCAAGGCTGAGCCTGATGGCCCGAATTATGTATATTCCATATTGACAGGATATCAGGACCCGCCGGAAGGATTTGAGGTGCCGCCGGGCTCATATTACAATCTATATCATGAGAATCAGCTAATTGCCATGTCGCCGCCTCTATCAGAAGGTCTAGTGAGCTACCAAGATGGCACTGAGGCAACGGTTGAGCAAATGGCGTTTGATGTGGTAAATTTTTTAGCATGGGCCGCAGAACCAAAAATGGAACAAAGAAAGAAGACAGGGCTCAAGGTTATAATATTTTTATCAATTATGACTATTCTTTTTATAATAATCAAAAAAGATATTTGGAGAGATTTGTTCCACAGCACAGCAGACCAAGAAGACGAAATTAAGCGATAATCCAAAGAAAAAGCTAACTGACAAACAAGCACCGCAGTGAGCACCGTGCTGACTTGACTTATAAGCTAACGCCGGCAGCTCTGGTGCTTCTAGTATATATAGCAGCAAAACTTGCAAATAATTCTCTAGAGGCAAAGAGCCCAGAGAAATGAACTGAGCCTAGTTCAGTGTGCAACTCAGAGAAAATTGCTCATTGATTATCCTATCCTCCAGCATTTGTTCGGGACTGAACAGCAGAGAAATAGCATTTTCGGTGCTTTTTTTAACCTCTACTCTGCAAACATTACGGAATTCAGCAAAATCCGCAACAGCACTGACCGGCCTTTTGGCCGGGTGAACAACGTCAAACTTAACAGTCACGTCATCTGGCAGCAGCGCCCCTTTCCAACCCCTAGGACGAAAAGGGCTGATGGGCATAAGAGACAGTAAATTTGAGCAAATAGGCAATATGGGCCCTCCTACAGAAGAGTTATAAGCCCCACTGCCAGCCGGAGTTGCAAGTAGCACTCCGTCAGAGACTAGCTTGTCTATCTTGACCCTGTGGTTGACAGTGATGCATATATTAGCGGTCTGATAAATCTGTCTAAATAGTGATAATTCATTAATCGCAAATACATTGTGAACAGAGCCATCAACAGAATGTACAGTGGTGCTAAGAGTGCTTAGTTTCGTTAATTTCGATTTACTGATATTCTCCAGCAAATCTTTGTTGCTCCATCTGTTCATCAGGAAACCAATATTGCCGCAGTTTATTCCATAGAGCGGGACCCCAGTATGCATATACTTGTGCATACTATGCAGCATAAAGCCATCACCTCCGAGAACAACAACCAAATCGTAGTTATGCTCATCAATGATGGCGCTGTATTTTTCAGTAATGGATTCAAGCGTTTTGCAGGCGTTATAAGATGAATTATCAGCAATACAGTATATTTTTTCAAACTCCATTTATAAGCCTAATCTGTTTTTTTCTGGGGCCGTAATTTTATACAAAACAAAATACAAATACAACCTTATCAATCTTTTAAATGACCCTTGATTAATTATCCGGCTATCCTCATCTGGCTGCTGCTGGTCCACCTTGCTGCCGAGAGGATGCGGGCTTGGGAGGAAGCGGAGGCGCATCTGGCGCTTGTCTGTCTGTTCTTTCTGGCATTTCTGCGCCTCCATTTGCTAATGCATCTGCTGCTTCTTCAATTTGTTTGCCTTCAAGCGATCCCTGAATATTGATAAGGTTTTCATATACAGGATTGTCTATGCCATCATGAGCTTTCTTGGCTTTACCATCGTCTCTGCTAGTATTTGTTGTTTGGTGTGCGATCGTTGTATAAACAGTCTCTTCCTGCGCTTCTTTTTTTAGCGTTTTTTTGGCTGTGAATGCATTTTGATCAAGGTCTACGTACGTAGACTCTGGTCCTGCTGGTCTTTTTGTCTTTTTTGTTTTGTCTACCTTTGCATATAATCCCTCTTTATTTTCCTGCTCATTCAATGCAGTCTCTGCTCTCTGAGCATTCTCTCTCTGCAGGGTATTATCAAGCCCCTGATTCGGGTCGCTGTTTTGTGTTGAAGGAGTATACTGAGGAGCCTGCATATCCTTTTCGCCTCCAGAAAAGATGCTACTAAGTGCGTTCTTAAATGCCTTCCATGCATCCTTTAAGAATCCTAGAATTCCTTTTGCGGGCTTAGAAGGCTCGGGAGTCGGATCAGGCTGCACAACTGTATTTTCTTCGTCCAAGCTGATCTCTTCAAAGATTCCCTCCTCATCCTCGATCCCTGAATTATAACCAGAGTCCGTTCCAGGAATAGGTGGGAGCTCACCCCCATCATACCTTTCTTCCGCTGCTGACACATCTGCCACAGACATAGTCTTGCCATCTTCTGCCACAAAAGTGTTTTGACCTGGGCCACGGCCAGCTGTAAAATATTCAATGTTTTCTTTTTCTCTATTTAAATTTGGTCCTAGCACTTCTTCTCTAGACACACCCTTCTCCTCCTCTAGCTGGCGCCAGGCAGCAGCTAATTCTTTCTTAAAGAGCAAGTCTGCCTCCTCCTGCGTACCTTCTTGCAAATTAAGAAGCTTTCTGTCAACATTGTCCAGAGTATCCATTGCAAATTCACGATCCGTCTGTATCAGATAGGTCCATTCCGGATCATCCAGTGTAACTCCGTTTTGTAGAAATTCCTTTACGTAATAACTATAAATTTTTTCAGCTGACTTATTTCTATATTCCTCTCTATCTATTCGTGCCATAATAAACCTGCATTATATTACTGTAGCTTTATGGTAAAATTAAGTTATTAATAGTATATTAATTAATAAATTATCCTAACTCTTGATCAGAAATGCATCTCGCAGAGCCTCGCCTATAAAAAGCAGCAGCAGCAGCAGCATTGCAATAGCACTAAAAGCAGTCACGCCAAGCCAAGGGGCATGCAAATTTGCCTTGGTTTGTGCCAGCAATGCTCCCAAAGAAGGGGAGCCAGGAGGCAAGCCAAAACCAAGAAAGTCAAGCGAAGTGAGTGTGACTATTGCATTGGACATCAAAAACGGAAAAAAAGCAAACACAGACACCATGGCGCTTGGAATAATATGCCGTGCTATTATGGTGGCAGGAGGGGCACCCAAAGCCTTGGCGGCTTTTATGTAATCTAGCTTTCTGACCTTTAGGACCTCGGCCCTTACCAGCTGTGATAAATATACCCAGTTAAAAAGTAAAAAGATAACGAGCAGCCACCAAAAATTAGGTGCAGTAACGCTAGATAAGATTATCAGCAAAAACATAATGGGCAAGCTATGCCATATCTCTACTATCCGCTGCATGAATAGATCAATTAGCCCGCCGAAATATCCCTGGATGGTGCCGACGAACAGAGCGATAATTACGGTCAGTATGGCTAAAGATATTGCAAAAAATATGGATATTCGCAGGCTATAGATGACCCATGCTGCCACATCTCGTCCGCTGTCATCTGTGCCTAGCCAATGCACAGAAGATGGCGGGGAAGGAGCGGGCACGCCGAGATCATAGTAAATGGTGTTATAAGAAAATCTGATCAGCGGCCATATAATTTTTGCGCCATGCTGGGCCATCAATTCCTGCATATATTTATCCTGATAATTTATTTTGGTTGGCAGCTCCCCTCCAAAATCCAGCTCAGTATAAGCCTTGAAAATTGGAAAATAAATTTTCCCTGGAGAAATCACAACTATGGGCTTATCATTGGCAATAAATTCAGCAAATATGCTGAGCAGAGAAATAATGGTAAATATCCACAGACTATAGTAACCTCTTCTGCTACTCTTGAATTTTTCGATAAAACTCATGTTCTTCGTCTGCATTTATAGAAACATAAAGCCACAAAGAATAGCCCCCCCAGCATGGCAATCAGGCTGCCGGATATAAAAAAAATTTTGGCAATTAGGCTGGAGATATCCTGACCGGCAGTTTTTCTCAGCATGCTGTATCCTCCCATCAGGGCGAGGCCAGTGATGTGCATAGTCTGTCCAACGCTATATATCCAGATCTGTGCTTTGGCTGCCGTGTCATTGACCTTGCCAAAACCTATATAAGGCATTAAGAAATAAATAAAACCCATAAAAGCTATAGTTATGCTCACTATGGAGCCATGATAATGTGCCGGTACAGTTACAACGCCGGTGTCGCTGATCATAAAACCCAAAGCGCCCCCATAAGCAAACAGCAGCACTGACAGTGCAACTGATAAGCTCTCCACATTGTTATATTTTAATATATCCCTGAATATCAAAGCAGCGCCCATAATTGGCAGAACCCCACCTCCCCAGCGCATGTGTTGGGTGAATATCTCTGCATTGTTGTCAAAAATATAAAATAGAGGCGCGGGCAAAACAATGAGTAGATTTATAGTCGGCACCAGCAGGGAGCAGCTCTTTTGCCTCATCATCAGCAGCCAAACCGCAACCAGCATCTGAGCAAAGGCAAATTGCAGCACGTGCCCACCTCCCCAAAATATCTCTTCATAAAAATCAATATTGCCAAAATAGCGTATCTGCACAGGGGTCGTTTTATAAGCTATGGCAAAGCACACAGCTGCAATAATTATGATGATTGCTGAATAGAGCGCACTCAGATATACATAGTGCTTGCTGAATCTGGCAAAAATCATGAGTGCACTGAGGATTAGCACGCTCGCGAAAAATAGCCCCAACCCCAGAGCAAAAGCTGGATGCTGCAATATTGGTAAATAATTGTTTTTGAGTGGTGATGGATCCGGGCTGAGACCGGATATGGTGATCAGCGCCACCCCGGCAGCAGCGACATAGAAAAGAAAGTGCAAAACAAAATAACAGTCCAAAAACATGCTGAACACGCAAACGCTGACCAAGAGCATCCAAACCAACACCGACAAATTAACATGAATGACCAGTGCGGTATCAAAAAAATCCTTGAAAGGCAGATGCACAGAGGGGATCCTCGCGAGCACCACCAAAAGCGCAAATATTCCGGAGATCGCCAGCGCACCAACAGAAATCACTACCCAGCGCCTGCATATATGCCGCTGCTCATGTGTTAAATTTTCTGCCAAATTATCCATGACTATCAAATTAGGCTAGATGCAGTACATAATAGCATATGAATAAATTTGCTACAAAGCTTAGAAT
>BLZN01000139.1 GCA_014132315.1 Rickettsiales bacterium
CTCAACAGAAATAACAAAGGAAAAGAACATCGAGTTGTCTGAACCAGAGAAAAAGCTTGAAGAACTCAATGATGCGAAGAAAGAAAATAAGAAAGAAGTGGAAAAGCTTGAAGCACAACTGAGTCAGAGAAATACAAAAATTGCAGCAATTGACAAAATTATTAAGGAAGGTGCAAATAATCCAAATGAAAGGCCAAATAAGATTAGTAATGCGATCAATGCAGCGGGAAAAAACCTTGAGGTGCAGGAGATAAATTCTGAATCTCCACCTGAGCTTAATAGGCCTCTTGATGAAACGCAAGCAAAACTAGATGCCTCTCCTGAAGCTGTGCGGGACCCTAATCAACAAGCAGAAACTGCGCGGATCCTCAATCAACAACAAAAGTCTGAAACGGAAAGTGGAGAAAGAGAAGGCAGAAGGGTCGAAGAAAAAATCAAGCAGGAGCTAAGAGCTGCAGAACATAAAAAAGCTATGGAGCAACTTGAAAATGATGCAAAGAGAATTGCAACAGAGTATAAGAATGATTTTCTCAATAAAGAGCAAAAAAGCAGCAATAAGGAAGAAGGGGAAATAGGTAGACAGGAGTTAGAGGAAATAACAAAGCAAGAGAAGGGGAGAACCGAAACAGCGGCAAAGGCAAATATAGAACGCCAAAAGCCCAGAGAAGAAAGCTATGATGAGATAGAAGCAAGGCTGCTCGCGGCAGAAAGCCCAAAGCAGAAAGCAGCAAGGCTCGAAAAGGCAAGCCTATTCTGGGACAAATTCCTTGAAACCAGAACTTGGATTTTAAAAAATTTTAGCAACGTAACTTCTGTAGCAAGGAACAAGCTGCAGGAATTAGATTCATTAATGTGGGACAAAAAATCTAATAAAAATTTGGACAACTCTAGAATTCGCATACGACCGGTTGGCGATGAGCAGAAGGCAGCGGTGGATAGGATATACAGTGAGCAACTAATGTGTCCTACACTGGAAGAGTCACAGAGATTAGGTCTAACATTCGATCATGTTAATAATAAAATAGACCCAGTAACAGGTGTATCAACAGAACTAATTGGTCCTCGGATAGAGAGTTTGAAGAAGATAGCAGAAGAAGTTGTCGATCTGAGATCGGCAGATTAACATCCGGCGCAGCATGAAGAAAAGTAAGAGATGCATAGCAAAGAGCTAGGGAAAAAGTTTTAAAGATTTATATATATAAATATATCAGGGGCCCTATCATTGATATTATCAACAAAGATGATGTAGGGCTCGCC